>CAIRSV010000104.1 GCA_903881265.1 uncultured Bacteroidota bacterium | reverse complement strand
TCCTCACGAATGTCAATACCTTCGAATTTACCCACGCCATTGATGTAAAGCTGAATGTATTGTTTGAATTAGCCTCGTCGATTCATAAGGATGATGATTTTATATCAACGTCAAAACAGATTGCAAGGCATTTACAATCGGTTTCAAAACACCCGAATATTAAAGAAGGCGATTTGTTTATTATGAAATTTGACCATATTGGACTGCACGATGAATCGTATCAGGGACTTGGTATTTACAAAATCGAGAACAAAGAAAACTTTATCGAAACCAATAGCTTGTCTACCGAAAACGCCGGACTTCAATTTAAGAAAGGCATAGGCACCAAGCGACTTGATAAAGCCTGCCTGATTGTGTTTACCGAAGAGCCCTATACCTTGTTTGTCATTGACAATGCACCGATTGAAACGGATTATTGGCAAAACGAATTTATTAAGCTCAGTATGAAAAATGATTATGTAAATCATACCAATCAATTTTTAACGCTGGCAAAAACCTTTGTAACCGATCAGATACCAAAAGACTTTGAAGTAAGTAAAGCTGATCAGATTGACTACCTCAACCGCTCTGTTGATTATTTTAAAACTCACGATAATTTCGATAAAGCTGAATTTGAAGAGGCTGTATTTCAGGATGAAGGATTGATTACGTCGTTCCGTCGTTTTGATTCGGCTTACAAACAAGAGAATCGGATTGATATCGATGACGATTTTACTATTTCAGCGCAAGCGGTAAAGAAACAAGCTCGTATATTTAAATCAGTGCTGAAACTTGATAAGAATTTTCATATTTATATCCACGGCGATCGTGACCTCATTGAACAAGGTCAGGACAGTGACGGACGGAAGTATTATAAGATCTATTTTGAACATGAATCCTAGCAGTAGATTTTCTACAGATCAAATGCTTGTCACTATCAATCAAACGAATTAATTTTATGCGATGGAAACGCAACACAACGATCCTTTACACGGTATTACCTTAGAGAAGATTATGATGTATCTTGTTGAAAATAAGGGCTGGGAATATCTCGATGAGCAGATACCTATTAACTGTTTCCGATTTGATCCAAGTATTAAATCAAGTCTGACCTTCTTACGAAAGACACCCTGGGCTAGAACCCGTGTCGAAAACCTGTATATTTATTTGAAACGAAAGGAGAACAAGAACGCATTGTAATCCTTATATCAACGCTCGTTCAGAAAGACTGCCTTAATTTATACTTGTTTATTAGCAGCGATGGTATTCAGCAAATCAATTTGTGTTTTGATACTTTTATCATGAATCAATTCGAATAACTTGCTTATAAATTCAGCATCCAATCCATTTTTAAGTCCCCATTGCGATCGTGTATCAATAATTTCACGCCAACGATCTGCCTGATAGATAGGCATATTATTATCTCCTTTAATGCGGCCTAATTTTTCAACGAGTTCCATTCGCTTACCCAATAAATCAACCACTTCTGCATCCATCGAATCGAGTATCTGACGAATTTGTTCAATCTCTTCTTGTGAGTAATCATCAATTGGGGTACGAATAATAAGCGACGAAAGAAGTTGCCCTAATTGATCGGGCGTTAACTGCTGTTGCGCATCACTTAAGGCATTATCGGGCGTAGGATGCGTTTCAATCATCAGTCCGTCAAAGTCAAGATCAAGGGCTCGCTGCGCGACATACGGAATGAGTGCACGATTGCCACAAATATGACTCGCATCACAAAAAATAGGCACATCTTTATAACGTCGTTTTAGTTCGATAGGAATAGCCCAATTAGGCTTATTGCGGTATTTAGACAGACTGTCGTAACTCGAAAAACCACGATGAATGGCGGCAATATTTTCAATGCCTGCATTGAGTATACGTTCTAAGGCCCCACTCCATAATTCAATATCTGGATTAATAGGATTCTTGATTAACACACCAAGTTTAGTTCCTTTGAGTGCATCGGCTATTTCTTGCACGATAAACGGATTCACTGTGCTTCGAGCGCCAATCCAAACCGCGTCTATGTTGTACTGAAGGGCTAATTCTACTTGTTCTTTATTGGCCACTTCGATGCATATTGGCAAGACGGATGAGGTGCGAATATCGTTTAACCATTTTAATGCATCTTCTCCCCTGCCTTCAAAATGTCCGGGCTTAGAACGCGGTTTCCATACACCAGCACGCAACATATCGATAGGCAATTGCTTGAATGCTTCCGATACAGTAGCTAGTTGCAATGCATCTTCTGCGCTGCAAGGGCCGGCTATGATATACGGTTTTTTAGATGAAAAATAATTCATGGTTCAGAATAAGATGAACGAAAATGAAACAAGGATACATGCGATGTATCCTTGTTTGTGAGAAGCTTATTTAAATGCGTTGATGCCGGTCACATCCATTCCTGTAATCAGCAAATGAATATCGTGTGTACCCTCATACGTTACGACGCTTTCCATATTCATCATGTGACGCATAATTGGATATTCGCCTGTGATACCCATTCCGCCGTGCATTTGCCGTGCATCACGAGCGATATTGAGTGCGATTTCACAACTATTACGTTTAGCCATACTTACTTGTTGCGGTGTAGCTTTACCTTCATTCATCAATACGGCCAATCGCCAAACGAGTAATTGTCCTTTTGTGATTTCTGTAATCATCTCGGCCAATTTCTTTTGTTGCAACTGAAACCCCGCAATTGGTTTACCAAACTGTTCACGTTGTTTTGTATATCGTAAGGCACTATCGTAGCAATCCATGGCCACACCTAAGGCGCCCCAAGCAATACCGAAACGTGCTTTCGTAAGGCAACCCAACGGACCTTTTAATCCTTTGATGTTCGGGAAAATATTTGCTTTCGGTACTTTGACATTATCAAAGACTAATTCGCCCGTGCAACTTGCACGAAGGCTCCATTTATTATGAATCTCAGGAGTGGTAAATCCTTCCATACCACGTTCAACGATCAAGCCACGAACGATACCTTCTTCATCTTTAGCCCAAACAACAGCCACATCGGCGAAAGGTGAATTACTGATCCATAATTTAGAACCATTTAAAATTACGTGATCACCGGCATCTTTATAATTGGTGAGCATCCCATCTGGGTTACTGCCTGCATCTGGCTCTGTTAAGCCGAAACATCCGAGCCATTCACCGCTTGCCAATTTAGGAAGATATTTAGTACGTTGTTCTTCACTGCCATACGCGTAAATTGGATACATCACCAAACTACCTTGCACACTGGCTGTGCTGCGCATACCGCTATCACATCGTTCTATCTCTTGCATCATTAATCCATAGGAGATATAATCTAGTCCACCGCCGCCATATTCAACAGGCACAGTTGGACCAAATACACCTAATTCGCCCATTTGTGGTACAAGATGTTTGGGGAAATGACAATGCTGAGCCCATTCTTCGATAGAAGGACTGACTTCTTTTTTAATCCAAGCCCTGACGGTGTCTCTGATTAATTTATGTTCGTCGGTCAATAAATCATCCAATGCATAATAATCTGGATGCTGATATAAGTCTTGTGACATAGCAAAATTTTTAGTGGCGCAAAGATAGTCGAACGAATGTAGATTAACGAAGGTTCGCAATTGAAAATAATGATTGCATACTGCAAACTTCCTAAACAGCGATAAACTGCAATTCGATTAGGCAAATAGCCACGATCAACAGCTTAAAATGGATAGCCAAAGGCGAGATTCCAAATACCGTTATTCAATTTTAATTGATTGAACATAAACCCATTATTGGCGGATACTTGCGGCTGTTTGATTGGATAGCCAAGATCCACACGAAACACAAAGAAGGAAAAATCAAGTCGCAGACCAACCCCACTAGAAATAGCGATATCTTGCCAAAGGTATCCGACATTAAATTCACCTCCTTTTACACTGCTATCCTTATTCATCAGCCATATATTGCCGGCATCGATAAAGGCAGCGCCTTTCAGGTTGATTGCGCCAGAAAATAATTTGAGAAGATTGAATCGATACTCGGTATTCGCTTCAATTTTAATATCACCGGTTTTGTCAAGGATCGCAAAACCAGATTTGAATGATGTATCCACAGAATGACCCGGCCCCAAATTACGAGAAGGCCATCCGCGATTACTAAAGGCTCCACCGGCTGAATATTGTTTAATATATGGGAGCGTTTTTGAATTACCAATTGGGGTTCCGACGCCTGTCATAAACCGACTCACCCATTGCGACTTCCTTCTATTGATATATTTTCTAACATCAATATCGACTTTTACATAATGGGCAATCGCCTTAATGGTATCGTTGGTAAATCGCATATACAACGAGTTGATACCTGTCAACAACGTACCTGCCTCTTCGGCACCAATTTTGATGGTAGAAAAATTAGAGTTGATTGTTTTCGGTTTACTCTTGTATTCAAAGAGCATATTTTCGCCTTGAATGACGTTGTTAGAAAACGTATTCTTGAGGTATGAATTCGTTTGTCGTTTCAATCGGAATGATTCACTCAAGTATTTATCCGGCACTTGCGTTACAGTTAAGAAAATCGGATTTAGTTTCCAGTTTTTCTGTGGTGTTTCTTGCCAAGAATAGCCAAAGTTGCCAGATATATTGATAATTGTATAGTTTTTTAAACGTTGTATTAGGCTATAGTTGGCACCCAATGTTGTGTACGGCATATTTCGTTTACTGAAGATATTCTGATTGAATGGTACAATAAACTTAGGAAATGTAAGATTGCCACTGAGGTTGAAGTTGTTTCCTGATTGATAGAATTTTTTTGTACCAGTAAGGAAATTATCATTTCTGAATTCTGTTGAATAGATAGCTCGCAATGAAAACAAATTAGAGCCGTGCGCGAGATTGCGGTTGCGATAGGTAATACCCAAGCCTGTGCCAAGCACATAATCATCATCGCTTGTGCTGATATCCGTCAGATAAACCAAATCCATTTTTGGAGACATATTCAAGGTGACAATACAATCAAGTTTATCGTTTTGTCCTTGTACTTTTTCGTATTGAATACTAATTAATTGAAATACACCTAATTGATTTAAGCGGCTGATACTGACTTCATAATCTGAGGTATTAAATAAATCGCCGCGGTGAATAAAAATATTCCGCGCAATCACTTTTCTGTTAATTGGCAAGGTTGCATAATTAAAGGTAATGTCTTCTAACTCACTTTCTTGTCGCGCTGCTTGCGGATCTGCGTCGCTAAACGGGTTATTAATAACCACCTTCACCTTGTTAATACGATATAATTGCGCATAACTTGAGTCGCGCGATTGAGCCACATTAAGATGCACATCCACTTCTTTATTTTCAGTGTTAGGCTTATAAATCAATGCGTTTGAAAACGGATCGTCGAGGAGGCTTTTTATTTTTTCCTTATTCGATGTATCGATTGTAAAGGTGATATTATCGGATTTAAAATCGAAATAGCCTTTATTTCTGATAATCTTA
>CAIRSV010000103.1 GCA_903881265.1 uncultured Bacteroidota bacterium | reverse complement strand
TCTGTTTTTATGTGTTTCTTGATTTTTATTGCATTTTGACCCCTATTTTTGTCAAATGGAATCCAACTTAGAAGCTGCATCTAATCAGGACATGCTTTCGTTTGAAGCGTTTCGCAAAACTGTATTAGAGGACTACCGAACTGCACTTGCGAGTAGAGAAGTGAGTTTGTTGGGTAGGCGTGAAGTATTGACAGGGAAGGCTAAATTCGGCATCTTTGGCGATGGTAAAGAAATCGCACAGGTAGCACTTGCAAAATTTTTTCAAAAAGGAGATTTTAGAAGTGGTTATTATCGTGATCAAACATTCATGTTTGCATTAGGCACATCTAATATAGTAGATTATTTTGCGCAATTATATGCCGATGTTGAAAACGATCCATATAGTGGTGGTCGAAACATGAACTCGCATTTTAGCACGCCGTTTGTGAATGAAAAAGGCGACTGGTTGCCACTTGCAGATACTTATAATGTATCTGCAGACATTGCACCTACTGCAGGTCAAATGGTAAGGGGTCTTGGATTGGCCTTCGCCTCAAAATTTTTTAGAAATGCAAATCCGGAACCTGCATTTGAAGGTTTGACGAATCAAGGAAATGAAGTTTGTTTTTGTACCATTGGTGATGCTAGTACTTCCGAAGGACATTTTTGGGAAGCCATTAATGCAGCCGGCGTATTGCAAGTGCCCTTAGCTGTTTTTGTGTATGACGACGGATACGGCATTTCTGTACCCACTGCTTTACAAACTACCAAGGGTTCTATTTCAGAAGTGCTCAGAGGTTTTGAAAAAGAAAAAAATACCAACGGCATAAAAATTTACACAGTAAAGGGCTGGGACTATGCAGCCTTATGTGAAACCTTTGAAGAAGGTATTCGATATACAAGAGAGACGCATACACCTGTAGTGTTTCATGTGCAAGAATTAACACAACCACAAGGCCATTCAACCAGTGGTAGTCATGAAAGATACAAGCCTTTAGAAAGATTAGAATGGGAAAGAAACTGGGATTGCAATAAGCAAATGAGGGAATGGCTTATTGCCAATGAGTTGGCTACCGATGAATTATTACAAGAAGTTGAAAATACAGCAAAGCAATTAGTGCGCGCTTCTAAATTAGCAGCTTGGGAAAAATATATTGCGCCCATTAAAGAAAAAATAAAAGAAGCGGTTTCATTAGTACAAGAAGGATTAAACGAAACGGATTTAAATACCTCGAATAGTTTTTTACAAGAATTAGTACAAAGTAAAGAGCCTTTAAAAAGAGATATTTTTAGAACAGTTAATTTAATATTGGAAAAAATTCCAACGCATGCCAATAAATTGGCGATTCAATCTTTTCTAAGAAAATACAATGAGGCGGAAGCGCCGTTTTATAGTCAACATTTATACAACGAAGGTCCTAAGAGCGCACTCAATGTTTCGGTAGTGGATGCCGAATATGCGAAGGAGGCTGAAACCATTAATGGCTATGAAGTATTGAATCATTATTTTGATCAGTTGTTTCAAGAAAATCCTAAGGTGTATGCATTTGGTGAAGACTTGGGTGGTATTGGAGATGTGAATCAAGGTTTTGCGGGACTTCAAAATAAACATGGTATCGATAGAATTTTTGATACAGGTATAAGAGAACAGTCAATCATGGGACAAGCACATGGTATGGCACTTCGTGGTTTAAGACCCATTGCTGAAATTCAATA
>CAIRSV010000102.1 GCA_903881265.1 uncultured Bacteroidota bacterium | reverse complement strand
TATATTCAGTAAAAAAGAAATTTCCTGAATCTTGAACTCATTATACGTTTGATCATTAAAACAATTTTTTTAGCAACATCAATTCACATTAAAAACTAACACTACAATATGAATATAATTATACCGATGGCAGGAATGGGCAAACGAATGAGGCCTCACACGCTTACCACACCCAAACCGTTGGTGCCAATTGCTGGTAAACCCATGGTGCATCGTATCGTTGAAGATATTGCCAATACTACGAATCAGAAAATTGAGGAGATCGCATTTGTCATTAGCCCTGCCTTTGGCGAAGAGGCAGAACGAAATCTTATTGCAGTGGCCGAAAAATTTGGGGCTAAAGGCCGTATCTTTTATCAGGAGTCACCGCTCGGCACAGCGCATGCCATTTTGTGTGCTGAAGCGTGTCTTAAAGGAAATGTGTTTATCGCTTTCGCTGACACCTTATTCAACGCAACTTTTTCAATTGATACGAATAAAGACGCTATTATCTGGACCCAAAAAGTTGATGACCCATCCGCCTTTGGTGTGGTGAAGATGGATGCTGAAGGGTTGATTACAGAATTTGTAGAAAAGCCAAAAGAGTTTGTTTCTGATTTGGCTATCATCGGTGTGTATTATTTCAGAGATGGCGAAAACCTCCGTGATGAAATGAACTATCTTCTAGAGAATAATATCATGAGTAAAGGTGAATACCAATTGACCGATGCGATGGAAAATATGAAAAACAACGGGGTGAAGTTCTATACAGGACAGGTGGAGGAATGGCTGGATTGTGGCAATAAAGATGCCACATTGTATACATTAGAGCGTATGCTTGAAATTAAAAAAGACCTTGAATTAATGAGGCATGCAACATCGGTTGTTGAGAACAGTACGATTATTGAACCTTGTTTTATTGGTGCGAATGTATCCGTGAAAAATGCGGTGGTAGGGCCTTACGTGTCACTTGAGAGTGGCAGCAGCGTCGAACATGCTATTATCAGTCATAGTATTGTTGGCGCTCATTCGGCTGTTAAGAATTCTATAATTAAAAACTCCTTGCTAGGAAATCATGTAGATTGCCAATCCAAATCAGACGAATTGAGTTTGGGTGATTATTCCTTTAAACTATAAATGAAATTCAAACCATTTATTTTACTGCTTAGTGTGATTGCGTTCTCTTCATGCAGAATTCATTCACTTCCTGCTGCTAATAAAGCTAATGAGAACGATGAGTTTACAAAAAACTATCCATCCTTCTTTACTGCTGAAAACGCAAGAGTATTAGGTGATACAAAAACGGCTCTTTCGTTATACACTGAATTTGTCAAGCAGCATCCGTCGAATTCGACGGCTCGATATAATCTTGCACGATTGCAATATCAGAAAATGGATTTGGCAAATGCTGAAAAAAATGCTGGACTAGCAACGATTGCAGATCCTGCTAATAAATTCTTTAGAGAGTTCTATACGAAGATGCTTGTCTTGAATAAAAAAAATAAACAAGCGTTACTTCAATATGATCACTTACTAGAAAAGTACCCTCAAGATGACGAATATCTTTATAACAAGGCCATGCTTCAGCTGGTGATGAAAGACCTTGATGGGGCTATTCTAAGTTTTGAAAAACTTGAATCAAGTCTGGGTTTTAATGAAGATGTGATAATGCAAAAAAAAGAAATTTATGTCAAACAAGGGAAGCCTGACTTGGCTGTCAAGGAAATTGAGAAATTAAAACAAGACGACCGCAGCTCTTCAAAATATGATTTGTTGATAGCAGATATTTATGCAAGTACGAAGCAGACTGATAAAGTAAAGCAGGTATTTGATAGAATCGAAAAGGAGTATCCATCAGATCCGCTTGCGCAAATTGCCTTAGCGCAATATTATCTCGAACGAAATAATACCATGAAGTACAATACGTATATGCAAGAGGTGATGAAAAATAGAAACCTTGATGTAGATACCAAAATTGCACTGATTATTCCGTCATTAAAAAAACTTGAAACAGATACGCTGCAGCAGGATGAAGTCGTCAGAATGGCAAAATCAATTTCAGAAGAGGCTGCTGGCAATAAGGATGCGATTTCGCTATATGCGGATGTGCTCTATTTTTCAAAAAAGTATGAATTGGCATTAGTAGAATACCGAAGATATTTGGCCATCGATCAAAAGAAAATTTCTGTCTGGGCCCAAATCATATCTATCTATTCTGAAAGACAACAATTGGATAGCGTAATCAGTGTAAGTATGCGTTGTATCGAAGTGCTTCCTGAGAATTCAATACCGTATTTTTATGTGGGCATTTCTTATTTGCAAAAAAAGGAAACAGCGCAAGCCATTACTTATCTGAACAAAGGGCTGCCTCTTGAAAAGGAAAACAAATTATTGTTGTCACAATATTATTCTTCGTTGGGTGATGCGTATAATACGCTTGCAAATTATTCGTTCAGTGATAGTTGTTTTGAAAAGGCAATTGCACTGCAACCTAGCGATGCTGCGGCAATGAATAACTATGCCTATTATCTCTCGCTTCGAAATGAGCATCTTGAACTCGCTGAAAAGATGTCAAAACGATCGCTTGAAATTATGCCGACTTCGAAATCCTTTCTCGATACCTATGGATGGATATTGTTTCAA
The DNA here is from genome assembly GCA_903881265.1 of uncultured Bacteroidota bacterium. Taxonomy (GTDB): domain Bacteria; phylum Bacteroidota; class Bacteroidia; order Chitinophagales; family Chitinophagaceae; genus OLB11. The sequence continues at coordinate 4,474 of CAIRSV010000102.1, read as the reverse complement.
CAAGGACATTACGAAGAAGCGCAAAAGTACATTAAGAAGGCCATTGAAGCAAACGGGGACAATGACGGAACCCTTTTTGAACATCTTGGTGATGTGTATTCCAAACTAGGTGATCGTGCAAAGGCACTCGAGAATTGGAAGAAAGCAGTTGAAAAAGGTGAGCATAATCCGGCGCTACTAAAAAAAATACAAGATGATAAATAGTTCGAATAGAAAGTTTTGTTTGCTGCTGCTGATTTTTATAATCACATTGGGCAGTTGTAATTTTATCAAACCCATTCTTATAAAAAACAATAAGAAGGATGTTCGCAAAGAAAAGCGGACAGAGAAAAAAATTGAGCGCAAGGAGAATCGAATCGAAAAAAAACAGGATAAGATTGAAGGGCTCAAAAATAATTTAGCAAAAAATGATAGTGTGCCAATTATTAAGAAGGATTCCCTTGTCATAAGATCCTTGGACACGGCGTATGCATATGCAATGCTGCAGACAAAGCGGATCAACTACATAACCTATCAGTGTCGAGCCAAGATGCATTTTGAATCAGCCAAAGAAAAACAGAATTTCAGTATCAATTTCAGGATACGAAAAGACAGTATTATCTGGGCTAGCATCAATGCGCCTATTATCGGCGAAATTGTTAGAGCGGTGATTACACCTGATAGTATCAAAGCCATTGAGCGTGTCAATAAGAAGTCGTATTTGTATTCATATCGTGATATTCAGAAACTTATCAATATTGAAGTTGATTTTAACACGCTGCAAGAATTGATCATAGGAAATGCTATTGCGATTGAAGGTTCTTTCACAGATATTAAGGAGTTGGGTGCGCTATCGAATATTGTCATCAAAGGAAAGGATTACACCAATCAGCTTACATATACAAAAGCTGATAGTACACTGAAGCAATTACAATTGCAGACGTCACGGCCTGCGTCGTCAAGTTCATTATTGATTGCGCTTAATCAATATGGACTAGTTGATAATCGTTTGTTTCCTGCGCAACGACAATACAATATACTTGATATTAAAGGCGCCTTGCAACTCGATATGGAAATCAATAAAGCTGAGTTTGATAAAGAGGTTGATTACCCTTTTTTGATTCCTAAAAGTTATAAACTACAGGAATAATGCGTTGATTTGATCTGGTATTGAGCAACGTGTTTATTTTTTGCATTACCAAGTATGCGTCATATCATAAGGGTAATAGTTCTTCAAATGGGTTAAACTAAAAGCCCCTCGTTTCCGAAGGGCTTTTAGTTTTTATAATTTCTTACGTGATTATTGTGCAGTATCAACACTTACTGAATCGGCCATTGGAGCAGATTCTTCTAGTGGTTCGTCAGCTGGTGGTGTTGGCTCTTCACCTGCACCCATTGTTTCATCTTTTGTCATATTCACAAGCCATTTGCCATCTTTTTTAATCAGATTCAATGTTTGTTCGTCATCCTTTTCATTATTCTTATAAGTTACAACACATTTGTCTCCTTCTTCTTTTACATCCTTAATTTCAACCTTGATGTCTTTGGCTTTATTTTTTACTGAATCAGGCATCATATTTGAGAAGCTAGAAAGCATATCCAACATCTTACCGGTTTCAGGAGTGCCGTATTTCTTTGCACCTTCATAATCCATCTTCGTCAAGGCATTCAAGAAATTTTGTGATACATCTTTGGGATTGCTTTTGTTGCCGCAGCTCATTATGGCAAATGTCATCGACGCAAATGCTACAACTGATAATAATAATTTTTTCATGTATTGTTATTTTATAATTTGAACAAAAGTAGATTTAATAAACGATATGACAAAGAATCCTAGCGTTATTATTGCCGAAGATATTGTCGGTTGAAACATACTCAAAGCCTTTGTGGATAGTGGTTGTAAAGAAATGCGAAGTGTCTAATGACTTGTTAAAAGCTTTGTAAATCATTTCAGCACAATACAATCGATCATCGGTATGTAAATCAAATTTCATATCAAATGGAATGCGATTTATGTAAAATGAAATTACCGTGTTCATCAACGATTGAGTTTGCTTGGACGTGAGTGGATAGCGACAAATGGCATAACCCACATTATGTTCGCTGCTGACAAATTTATCGAATGCATCTCGTCGTAATTTTTCATCAGGATTATCTTCGCCACCAATTGAATGATACACCACCCATTGTCCGTGTTCTAAAAATGCAATACCACAATGCGAATAGGTTTTGTCTCGTTTGTTTAATTGAGCAAACAAACCACTGATAACATCATTACCTGTTCGAAGTACAATATCACCATCTTGCAGCAATTGTTTACTTTCTGCAATCCCTTTTTTAGATACAGACTTTTTGATAGCTTGGCTTACAGTTGATGTCGCAGTGTTCTCTTCTGTTTGCTTGCAACCGACAACCGTAAGCAATAGCAGGAACAAAAGGATGTGTGCTAAATTATTTCCCATTGTTATCTTGACCATTCCGAGCATCCTTATGTGTTGCATCATTCGCTCGTTCATAGGCGCGAATGATTTGTTTTACCAGCCTATGTCGCACCACGTCTTCATCATCGAGTTCAATATGTGCAATCCCTTCGATATTCTTAAGGATGTGTATCGCTTTCGATAATCCGCTTTGTTGGTTTTTAGGTAAGTCAATTTGTGTCATATCACCTGTAATCACGGCTTTCGCAGAGGGGCCAATCCGTGTCAAGAACATTTTAATTTGCAGCTCGGTTGTATTTTGAGCTTCGTCTAAAATGATGAAGGCATTATCGAGTGTTCGTCCTCTCATGTAGGCAAGCGGCGCAATTTCAATCACCCGATTGGTCATGTAATAATTAAGTTTGTCGCTTGGTATCATATCATCCAAGGCATCATACAATGGGCGTAAGTAGGGGTCTATTTTTTCTTTCAAATCACCTGGAAGAAATCCGAGATTCTCGCCGGCTTCAACCGCAGGTCGAGTTAGGATAATCTTTTTCACGACTTTGTTTTTAAGCGCTCTCACTGCCAATGCAACAGCCGTATATGTTTTTCCTGTTCCCGCAGGGCCAACAGCAAAAAGGATATCATTTTTATCAGAGGCAGAAACGAGCAGCTTCTGATTTTTTGTTTTGGCCCGAATGACTTTTCCGTTTTGTCCGAAGACCAGGATATCATTACTGGCATCATCGACAATTTTTTCGTCAATCATGCCGTCATCATCGCCAAGTAGTTGGGAGAAATAATTTTCTGACAAATGTCCGTTTCGTTCTAGATATTGAACAATCAGGTTAATCTTGTCTTTGGCATTATCTACATCGTCGGTTTGTCCGCTAATCTTAATGAGCGAACCACGCGATAAGATTTTAAGTAAGGGGAATTTTTTTTTCAGGATATCGAACTTGTTGTTGTTAACTCCAAAAAATTCAATTGGGTTGACGGTTTCAAGGTTAATTATATGCTCTGTCAAGGTGCTTGTAGTTTCAGTTGTACAATGATACTCTATTCTTCATAAATACGTATAATACCTTTTTGTGTTGTGAATAGTTTGGGAATAACCTTTTGCTGACTTACATTTGAACAAATTTTAAGATTATGAAAATAGAAATTGGACAATCAGCGCCTGAGTTTGCTTTATTTAATACAGAGAAAAACAAAGTTTCCTTATCTGATTATAAAGGCAAAAATGTGGTGCTTTTATTTTTCCCGTTGGCGTTCTCAGGTGTGTGCACAAAGGAATTGTGCAGCATGCGCGATGATATGGCTAAATACAATGGAATGAATGCGGCAATTCTTGGTGTCTCCATCGATTCGCTATTCACATTGGGACGATTTAAGCAAGAGAACTTACTTGAGTTTGATTTACTGTCTGACTTCAATAAAGAGGTATCAGCAATGTACGCATGTTTATATGAATCATTCGCATTTGAAATGCGCGGTGTTTCAAAACGTTCAGCATTCGTGATTGATGCAGATGGGATCATTCGTTATGCAGAGGTTCTTGAAAGTGCCGGTGACCTTCCAAATTTTGAGGCGATAGATGAATGCCTTAAAGGTTTGAATTAATTATAAATAGTGTACTTTATTTTGATCATGTAAGCGATTGAAGTAATAATAGAATGTAAGCGTGTGTATGTCGTTGTTGTCATACACACGCTTTTTTAATTGTATCAATGCAAGCACTGATTCTTGTCTTTTTAATTGTGGATGTTTTGCAGAAGAAGCTATCTTTTTAGAATGAATCATTCTTGTCTTTTTTAAACGAAACAGGCATAAAATCAAAAAGGGCAGTTACCTCCGTAACCACCCCTCTTGTTCACCCAAAAACAAAAAACAAATAGACTTAATCGGGATTCTTCCCGTTCAAAAATGTATTTAACGTACTTATGTTCGAACCATTCAAAGCGCCATTATTGATCTTAATATCAGAGTATACATCGTCACTTGATGATGGATGTGGATCTAATACTTTATTCTGACGCATAAATGCAGGTATGTTTGATTCGTCGCTATCG
>CAIRSV010000101.1 GCA_903881265.1 uncultured Bacteroidota bacterium | reverse complement strand
GAATGTTCAGACAATTATTGCAAAACACCTTAATTGACAACAAGCAAACGGTTAAGGCGTTTAAAGGGCAATAAGTAGGCTTGTGCGTAGTGCATAGCCATCTGTTGAATGCACAGATACCGTGTAGTGTTAGGTTGTGTTTGAATTGAGTAAACTAACTTAATTAATTTCGTTGCACTATACACGATAACCAAAATCTTATTCATTAAGCAATTCTTCACAAATAGATTTAATACATTTGCCCAAAAATTATAAAATGTCAACAAACACAAAGTCAAACATCGATTTGCAATTGCCATACAAAGTGGCTGATATGAGTTTAGCAGACTGGGGCAGAAAAGAAATTCGTCTGGCCGAAGCAGAAATGCCAGGTTTAATGGCTATCCGTGAAGAATTTGGTTCGCAAAAGCCTTTGAAAGGAGCTCGCGTGGCTGGTTGTCTGCATATGACAATTCAGACTGCCGTATTAATTGAAACATTGGTTGAATTAGGTGCCGAAGTGCGATGGAGCTCTTGTAACATCTTCTCGACGCAAGATCAGGCTGCTGCTGCGATTGCTGCTGCAGGTATCGGCGTATTTGCTTGGAAAGGGCAAACACAAGCTGAAGCAGATTGGTGTATTGAGCAAACATTATTTTTTGGTAGCGAAGACAAGCCGCTCAATATGATCTTAGATGATGGTGGCGATTTGACCACTATGGTTTTTGATAATTATCCAGAATTGATTCAGCATATCAAAGGATTAAGCGAGGAAACAACCACAGGTGTTCATCGTTTATATGAGCGCATGGAACATGGCACCTTGCCAATTCCTGCCATTAATGTAAATGACTCAGTGACTAAATCTAAGTTTGATAATAAATATGGCTGTCAAGAATCATTGGTTGATGCAATCCGCAGAGCCACTGATGTTATGATGGCTGGTAAAGTGGCTGTTGTTGGCGGATATGGCGATGTAGGAAAGGGTAGTGCAGCGTCACTTCGCGGAGCAGGTGCACGTGTAATCGTCACAGAAATTGATCCGATTTGTGCATTGCAAGCCGCCATGGATGGATTTGAAGTAAAGAAAATGGAAGATGCTGTTCAAGAAGCAGATATCATTGTGACAGCAAGTGGTTGTCGTGATTTGATTACAGAAAAACATTTCCGTCTGATGAAAGACAAGGCGATTGTTTGCAATATCGGTCACTTCGATATTGAAATTGATATGGAATGGTTAAACGAAGCGTATGGTACGAGCAAGAATACGATTAAGCCTCAAGTAGATATGTATACGATTGAAGGGAAAGATGTAATCGTATTGGCTGAAGGACGTCTTGTTAATCTTGGTTGTGCAACGGGTCATCCGTCGTTTGTAATGAGTAATTCGTTCTCTAATCAAACATTGGCTCAGATTGAGTTGTGGGTGAATACTGCGAATTACGAGAATAAAGTGTATGTACTTCCTAAGCACCTTGATGAGAAAGTGGCTCGTTTACATCTTTCAAAAATTGGCGTGGTACTAGATGAATTGACCGACACACAAAGTGCTTATTTAGGAATTCCTAAATCAGGCCCTTATAAAAATGATATGTACAGATACTAGTACATCTATAATAGTTAAAAACCGCCGAGTATTCGGCGGTTTTTTTTATGCAAAGTCTTTGAAAGGATAGTTTTTTTATGCGAAGTTCTACTCGATGTGTTATAATGATTTTTAGATAGCAACAGCAATCAATATTGCAGAAGAGATGCAGCTAATGCGTCTTTTATTTATTGCTGAATACGTAGTTTGCTTATTGTATGACCGCATTTTACTAGGTATAATCCATTGCTCCAACTATCCGTGTTAATATGATGATGTAAGGCTTTTTTGTCGTGAAATATTTCCTGTCCCAAGAGGTTGTAAATAGAAACAGATTGTTCAGTTGTTGAGGCTATATCAACCGTTTGAGAAGCGGGATTAGGATACATGGCAAATGTGTTGCCTTGCTCTTGATTCATAGTTAATGCGTCATTATTATTTACATAGCCATAGGTTGTATTCATTGGGATGAAATTGCCAGTGCCATTCGGGAAACGTCCGAACGAAATATTGGTTGCCTGATTCGAGAATGAAATGCTATCCAATAGTTGACCAAGCCCATTGCTTAGGAGCAAGATGCTACTGTCTTTGTTTAAATTAAAATTGGTATGCAATACTTGTTCTAATGAATCATTATCGGCCCATATGGTCAAAAATGAAAATGGATTGATCGATGTGTTTGCTGGAAATTTCCATTTGGTCATGTTCGTGAGGTCATCGGATAAATACACATCCGATAAATTTAATAGCGTTGATGAGTTATTGTATAATTCTACCCAGTCAGCACTCTCATTGTATTCATCCTTTATATTGCCTACGTTGTCGGCTAATAATTCATTGATCACCAACTGACCGACAACAGGGACTTGCGCGCTAGCCAATACGCTATAAAACTCATGTTCCGCTCGTTCAGGAGAGAAAATGCCAGCATTATTGTTTTCTGCATAGAGATAATATTGCATCATGCCAGCAGTCATCGTTAGATTAACACCATATACATTATCATTAGCGCCACCGTCGTTATGCAGGCCATCATCATACATCGGAATTTTCTGAAATTTTTGGGTCTTATCAAAACGATATCCGAGCGTGACAGCATTGCTATTTGCATTTGTGACAGATGCCAATACAAAAAACGTTGAATTGATAACCGGAGCAGGTACACTTGTATTAATGGATGAGATGATAGGTGTTGTTGCAGTGAATTCGCTTGTGGATTGCAGATAAGCCACTCTCGCATCCATCAAGGTTTTAATGCCAGGCATCTTATAGCTTCCCATATCGGTAAGAGAATCCATCGCGTGTTGATACTGCAGATACGTGTAGAATTTATGATTGTCTGATTGAAGTGCTGTATCTACAATGGTTTGTAACGAAGTCGCAAGTGTTTCATACGTATGATTGACAAAGAATTCTTGCAGGATTGTGCGCATATGCGCGATGTATTTATTCTTATAAGTGCTATTGGCTTGCACAGCATTAATCAGAGGCCAATTGGTATCTGTTGCATGATTGTTGGTTGGGAATTGTTGCATATTGGCTATGGTCAAACTTCCCATTGAAGTAGCACCTGCGCCTGCGAAAGGGAAACCGCCGAAGGACATATTCATATCCCAAATTATTGGATTGTAATGGCCGGTATTATCTCGATATGAATAATGATTTTGTGCAAAGACCCCGTTGTAACTATCCAAATTAATAAGTACGTTATTGAACGCAAGCATCCAAATTACTCGATCCATATCGAGCATGTTGTCAAGACTAGTGGTGTTATTCGTTACGGAGTCGCAGAGTTTGACGAGTTCATTCCATCCCTTTTTTGATTTGATTTCATAATAGAGCTGATACGAACTGCTGTCACTGTTTATAAACTTGAAATTGCTTTTTGTTGTTGGGCCAGGGTTGACAATCGGATTGCCTTTGATGAATGTATTTTGTGATGAATAGAAATGATCAGCGCAGAATTTTTTATCAATGCTTTCGTCATTGGAATATAAACCGATATAATTTCCGTTGATATAGACCTGCGCAAAATTGGATAAAGGACAATGCATATAATTCTTTAGAATCTGATAGGCTAGCACTTCGCGTATTGCTGATGGGTCGGCATATCCATTACTTAATTTGATATCAGTATATCCTTGATGTTGTTGATTTTTAAATTCATTCAGTGATATATGCAATGGATTCTTGATTTTAGTTGAGTCAAAAGAACTATTCCCTTTGTATTTGACGCCAACGCTATCATAACTGATGCCATTGATCGTAACAAGTGAAGACATGAGATAGTTTTCGGCTCCGTATTTGGCTGTGTCCATCTGATAATCCCAATCGGATTGTGGGCATGTAATCTCAATTTTCTGGATGGCATTCAACTCGTAGAGCGCTTGTGAAAAAAGGGATTGGTGACAAAGCACGACTAGAAGTGCCACAAGTCCTTTGGCAATATTGGTATTCATAATTCGATCATTTATTATTCTACAATAAGTTGTTGAGACAATCTCTTGCCTCTATTGTTTTCGACGGTAACGGTATAGATTCCTTTAGACAAAGTAGCTCGAGCTATATTCAACGTTTTTTCGCGGACAAATAATTTTTTTGTAATTTGTCGTCCTGTGAAATCTGTTAGCACCACATGGTGATAATCGCTTGCATCCTTAAAGAAAATGCTCGTTTGTTGATTCATTGGATTGGGGAACATCGTGATGGAGGCATCAAAGGCTGTTGGTAAAACAAATGTAGGGTAGCAGGTTAAACAACTTGAAAAACACACATTCGGCAAAACGGTATCGATACCAAGATTGATGGCTCTTTGTCCAGACACTGCACATGGCGAAGGAACGGTTTCGGCCTGTGTGCTTGTATTTCCATTGTAGTATACATAGGTATAACTTCCAAGTGGCATATAGGATATAATCTCAAACACATTGTTCCCAAAGCTATACATCCTATGGGTAGACGGATCATTACCCTGAAAACTTCCCGCTACATGCACCCCGGTGGCATTATAAGGCTGGGTTGTCATATCTACTAAAAAACGAATCATATGAAGTCCCAATGGCGCATTAGCTGAAAATACCACCGGTGCTAGCTTCATCGTATCTGCATCCAGCGAATCAATATATATCCAGCGATTATCGTCAAAATTGTAACCAACCTGAGATTCAAGTGGCACTACTTCAACTTCATACGTTTGGTCGCCATTCAGATACTTATATTCATATTTCGTAAAGGCAGGAATGTCAACCGTATAGTGATAGAGATTGGTATCAACGGCATCCTGTGTCATTAGACAGGTATTGGGAGTCCAATCTGCACCTACTCCAGCGGCAGTTTGAAAGTCGCCCATGATGTGTATGCCCAGCGCACTAATGGTTGTTTGTCCAGTCATATTCACTGTGAACATAACTTTCTTTGCATTTAGTGGGGTTAATGGCAGACTTGCTAATAGGATAAATACTAGTTTTTTCATGGTATACCTTATTTGATTAATGATACTTTTTTAATGGCGGATCCTTTCTCGGAAGTAATATTGATTGAGTAAATGCCATTAGATAATGACGATAAATTAATCATTTTCATATTGCTGAAATTCAAAACAAGATGACCGTAAGAATCAAACACATTAACTGTAAAGTTATCATTCAATTGGTTAGCATCCTTAATTGTAAAAAGCCCTGTGCCTGGGTTTGGATAGACCACAATATCATTTGAATAATCTGTGTTTGTCATGGAGGCAGGAATCTTAGTATACGTAAAGCCAGACGAATACCTGTAAACACAACCGTTTGCATCTGTAATACGCACCACATACACACCACTTACTGTAGGTGAAAAATTCTGACTATTAGCGCCGCTTATGAGCACGCCATTCATATACCATTGGTATGTGGTGGCCGCTGTGGATGTCAAGTCAGATCCGTTTAATGTGATGGTTGGAATAGCGGGAGGTTGATTGAAGATATAGCAGCTGTCATATTTGAACGATTGCGGTACTTGCTGACCTGTTATTGATTTCGACCATAGTTGAGTTCCGGCTGCATTGATCTCATATATTTTTCCTGAAGTGGCCACACAAACCAGCATATTGCCGTTTGGTAATTGATACGAATTTCCCATATTGCTGCTGTATCCATTGACCGCGTGACGTGCCGTGTAAGTTGAAGGTCCAAATTCCTGTCCCGCTACTTTTGTATATGTATATCCGCTAATAGGCGTGGTAATCTGATCGACTGATGACGCAGTCGCAGAAACTCCTTTATTATTAAAACCTACCAATCGGCCTGCATTTGGAACTCCTTCTGGAATCCAATGGGCATCATGCGTTACATTAAGAATCGCCGCCGATGTACCTCCATAGGCAATAGGGTTTCCCCAACGATATAGAATGTCGCCACCTTTGCCAGAATTTCCGCCCGAATGAGACGCCGCTTCGGCGCTTGTGGTGCTATGGTCGATAATATACCATTCGTTCAAATTATGAGAACTCCAAGCTATTTGATCGAGGATAGGGTTATAATCCAATCCATTCATATGCAGCCAATCGCTTTTTTGTTTATAATTAATATTCAGCGATTCAGGATGATCAATCATGGTGGCTGCTGCAACATAATTAGGTTTGGCAGCATCAACACTTTGCATCAGATGATCCCAAGCATGCCATTCCCAAACGACTGTACCTGTGGTAGCGCCTGTGGGTTGAATTTCAACAATTTTATCCGGCCACATAATGATTGAGCTGTTACCTCCAGCTGCACTTACTTCTGTCGCTGTTTTCTTTTCATAGGCAATGACTAACACATTGCCATTGGGCATAGGGCAGATATCGTGATGAGAGATATAATCAGTGCCTGCATAGGTAAAGTCCCACGTACAAGCGCCACTGTAATCATATTTTTGAACTTTACCACAAATGGGTCCTCCCGGAGCTCCTGAAGGGGTTGTTCCTCCTTTCGCAGCGCGTACCAATGTTCCGCCAGGCATCAGATAGGATGAATATCCTGTGGCAGCGCTTAAGCCGGTCCATGTTTTAAAAGCGACTTGGTTGGTATCCAGCAATACAGCCGTGGTGCCGTTAGAGGTGCTGTACAAGGTGTACCCGTTATATTGTTGTGCCTTGATTGAAGAGCTTGCCATTGTGACAATGAACGACAATGCATACATGATTTTTTTCATTCTTTTCTAATTGATTAATTTATCAGAACCAGTATTCCTGTTTGTTCTTTAATAAACAAATGTAGAACGCTTAAATTAACAAATCGTTATTTTTTAGGCTAAGAATTGAAAACTTGAGATGAATACTACATCTTACAAACACTGTACACTTCTTCCTCGTAGCTTTTTCCTATTTGCAAGGGCACCGCCGAGTCATTGACTTTGATATGGATCATTTTTGCGGCGATTTTTAAAATAGATGTCAGCGATACGATGTACGACCTGTGCACTCTGAGAAAATCATTGGCAGGTAATTTTTCAATCAAGGCTTTAAGCGTCATACGTGCTACGACAGGTTTCTGATTTCTCAGATGGATACGCAGATAGTCATTTAATCCTTCGATGTAAATGATATCTTGGATGTCTATTTTAAGCAGACTGTAATCGGCACGGATATAAATAAAGGGTTGCTTTACATTGCCCGCATTTGTTATGAAATTATAATATTCCTGCGCCTTTGTAGTGGCTTGCTGGAAACGTTCATAGGTGAATGGTTTCAACAGATAATCAATTGCATTTAAGTTGAATCCTTCGATGGCGTATTCGGTATACGCTGTGGTGAAGATTACCATGACATCCCGATTCAGGTTGCGGAAAAAGTCGATACCCGAAATAGATGGCATTTGGATATCCAGAAATAGAAGGTCAACCGGAAAATTTTCAATATACTTGACGGCATCATTCGGTTTGAGAAACGTTTTCACTAATTGGACTTTATCACTTTGCTCGCAAAATGAATCAATAATTTCAAGGGCTAACGGTTCGTCGTCTAGTGCGATTGCTTTGATCATGTGATATTGATATTTAGGGTTACTGTAAAACTAAACGAAGTATCCTCAATTTTTAATTGGTGCTTGCCAGGATAAAGGTAGGTCAGCTGATCCTTGGCATTTTTTAAACCGAATCCAGAATGATCTGCTTTATTGAATCGATGAGGCACTTTTAAATTAAAGACGTGTAAATATAAATTAGTTTCTGATACGCTCAGTTGGATATCTATTTGCGACGGCTCTTCTGGATTTACACCATGTTTAAACGCATTTTCGATAAACGGAATCAGCATCAAAGGGGCAATTAATTTGTCTTTGACATCGCCGTTGAATGAGTAATTGACAAGGGCCGTTTCTCCTAATCGAATTTTCTGAAGATCGATATAGCTATCAATATAATTCATCTCCTTCTCAAGTGAAACGAATTTTTTGGATGTCTCGCTGATCACATACCTCATCATACCCGAAAGCTTTACGATGGATGTCGCTGTCTTTTCTGATTTTACAATCGCTAACGAATAAATACTATTGAGCGTATTGAACAAGAAATGCGGATTAATCTGAGCCTTGAGATAGGATAGTTCCGCATTGATTTTTTCTTGATTTAGTTTTTTTAAATGGTCATTGATGCGAAATGCAATGGATGCGAAAAAAGCGGTGGCAAACAAAAGCAGGTTCCGTTTGATATCTGCATAGAATGGCGAGAGCAAACCATTCATGCCATGCGGTTCCGTCCATACCTTGCCCACTGCAGGTGATTGATTGAACAAAAAGGATACCGGGAGTATTGTGATCAAAATAAACAACACCAACAAGATACTTACATAGCTACCATATTTTTTTTTGAAATAAAAAGTTGTGATGAGATAATAATAGTTCAAATAAAAAAATAAGACAATCAGCACGAATGATTCTAATTCCTTCATCAGGAAAGGTGTTGAATACGATGGAAATAGCAGCGGAATGGCAAGGAAGGCCATGATTCCGATACTGTGCAATAGACTATTTTTTTTGAATGTGCTCATCTTAACATGAATCTCTAAATGTACTTTATCAAAACGCAATTTCTGCGATTTTAAGATATTTCATTCGGTTTTTTTATGAAACGTCTATTCGATTGCATTCTACGTGCATTTGTTCCTTCAAATAAATTAACCTATTCAGATACATTATACTTATTTTTAGCGTTAATAGAAACAATATTCGGTTTTGATTCATAGGAACATCAGTCTGATCATATGGGCGCTTTTATGGCCTTGCGTTGGCATGGCTCAATTGGCTGATGCTAGCAATAATCGTACTGGAAAATTCGCTGTAGTAAGAGACTCTTTGCAATTAGATTCCCTGAGCATCATTCCGCTTTCAATTCGTGTCGAAGGCGTCGATACGGCAGCTTTTAGTATTGATTATGCCAACAGTGTATTGCGATGGAAGCAACGACCAACAATGGATAGCGTTCGAATTGATTATAAGGTGTTCCCAATTAATTTTTCAAAAAGATATTATCACAAGAACGTCAGACTGATTGAACAATCATTTGCGGCCACACCCTTTTATTATGATGCGATACAAGCCAATACGAATGGTGTATTCATCGATTTCGGCAATGTTGATTACACAGGTAGTTTCGGTAGGGCCCTGTCATTTGGCAACAATCAAGATGTTGTCTTGAATTCGCAATTTAATCTTCAGTTGGAAGGTGATCTTGGCGATAGTATTAAACTTGCCGCCGCTATCACGGATAACTCATTGCCCTTTCAACCCGAAGGTAATACGCAACAATTGCAAGAGTTTGATAAGGTGTCTATTCAATTGAAACGAAAACGCGCAGCCCTCATCGTTGGTGATTATGATATTAAAAAGCCAAGTGGCTACTTTATGAATTTCTATAAACGTGTACAAGGTGGTTTTTTTTCTAGTTCATGTAAGACATCTTCCAACGGTGAAAACAAAGTGGCTGTGGGAGCCTCACTAGCAAAAGGAAAATTTGTACGTAACGTATTGACGCCGCTTGAAGGAAATCAAGGGCCATACAAATTGACAGGTTCGAATGGCGAACAATTTTTTATTATTCTAGCAGGAACTGAACGCGTGTATATCGATGGTAATCTTATGAAACGCGGCGAAGAATTTGATTATATCATCGATTATAACACAGCGGAAATAACATTTATGCCCAAGCGTTTTGTCACTAAAGACTTACGCATCACCGTTGAGTTCGAATTTTCAGATCGGAATTACCTCAACTCACTCTTGTATGTCAATGATGAATGGAAGGTAAACGACAAGCTTCAGGTACGATTGAATGTATATTCGAATCAGGATTCAAAAAATCAGACGGTACAACAATCACTCGATTCATCCAAAATACAATTTCTTTCAACCTTAGGTGATAGTATTCAAAATGCCTATTATACAAGCGTTCAACCTGTAGATACGTTTAGCAATAGCAAGGTGCTCTACGCAAAAATAGATACGCTCGTAAACAGTCTCGTATATAACAATGTGTATCTTTTTTCAACCAATAAAGACAGTGCCAAATACGCATTGAGTTTTTCCTTTGTTGGGCAGGGGAAAGGCAATTACCGGCAATCCGTCAATACCGCTAATGGTAGAGTGTATGCTTGGATAGCGCCTGCAGATGGGATTGCTCAAGGTGATTATGAACCCATTGTTGTATTGGTGACACCAAAGAAACAACAAATG
>CAIRSV010000100.1 GCA_903881265.1 uncultured Bacteroidota bacterium | reverse complement strand
TTTTATCATGTTGAATGATATGTTTAATGCCTAATTGTTTGGCTACTTCAATGGTGTTATCCTTACTGACATCATCAACAAGTACAACGTCATCGACGATATCAAACGGTATCTCCTTATAGGTTCGTTCTAAGGTCTTGGCAGCATTATACGCAGGAAGTACTACGACTATTTTCTTATTGTTTAACATATGTTACGCAAGATAAAATAAGTTTATGAATTACCTATTGTGAGATTGAATATTTTAGAGCCTGTATTCATAAGATTGGTTGTTGCATGCGCAATGATTCTTTCTTCTTCATCAAAAAGATAGCATTCAACATTGGCGATGCGTTTGCCGCTTCGAATGACTCGTGCTTTGACAATTACGTTGATTCCTGCAGGCGCGCTAAATAAATAATCGATGTTGAGACTTATTGTGGTATAAAATGTGTCGTGGCCTAAGCTATAAAAACTCAAACCGCATAGTTCATCTGATATCATCGAAATGATACCTCCGTGCAATTGTTTCCATGGATTGGTCATGTCATCTCGTATTAAAATAGAGGCTTCGATATAACCTGGCTCGACAAGTAATAATTTATAGTGAAGCCATTTGCCAGCTTCGGATAAGGATTGCGTAAAATATTGCCCTTCTAAGGCCTTCAGATTATCGTAATTGTTGTTTTGCATAACGAAGACAAAAATAGAAATATAACCACTAGTACGCACATTTACTTTAATGAAAAGTCAAGATTTATTGTACTATTCAAGTCATCATTCAGTCAGCAAAAAGCATTCATTTTTTTTTAAGGATGATATGAGAATATAAAATTTCCAATATTTAGTTCCATGATTGGAAGATCGAGGAGATCAACATTTCCATCGCCATTTAAATCGGTGGAGTAATATCCAAACACAAAGTTTTGGATATCCATTTCAATTTCCGTTGCATCCAATAAATCAATATTCTCGTCATAATTCAGATCTCCGGTGTAGATAGCCCATACTCCTGGTTCTATTTCAAGTTGATTATCGCCATACGCCTTGTTGGCTGCGATTATGAAATCATATGTAATAGTTGGGGTTGTGAACTGAATAGGATTCGCACTCCAGGTCTGCAGACCGTTTCTATGTGTTATAACGATATAACAAGGCGACGCAATATTACTGAAGGTGATGGTTGAGTTGCCGTCTGTATGCAGAATGCCTCGTTGGCTTTCCAATAGGCCATACGGCGAAACAGCATCTCGTAATTCTACCGTGATGCTATCTGTTATCAATGCATCCAATGATTCTCCTTGATTTAACATCACTGGATTCATCAACGAAGATCCTGCAAAGTAACCTTGAAAAAATAGTTTTAAATGTAAGGTATCTCCACAAGCAGGTGGAAGTAAAACAGTACTCGTATTAAGTATGCAAGCTCGGTCATCTTCTATTTTTACATTGTAAATACCGGCAGTTAAATTGCCAAGAGTCACTGCATAGATATCGTTTGTCTGATCATTTAATGTATCACCATTGGCATTTGTCCACAACGTTAGATAAGGTTGCGATACGGATGTGCCTCCTGAAATCAGCAGCGAAAGTTGCCCGCCGCCACCTGTGCATGATACCGAAGAATCGATCATAAAGAATGCATTTAACGGATCTGGTTCAATAATCGTAAGCGTTTGACAAACGATTAGGTTAGAAGGTGTTTCTTTGGCGCATATGGTATGTGTTCCCGGAGTCAATCCCTGAAAGAAACCAGTTAGATTCGTAAATAAGTTGGCGCCATCTATATCATACATAAAATTACCCGAACCGCCCGTTGCGCTTGACGAAGCGGAACCGTCATTGCTGCCATAACAAGATATTTCCTGATCTTGTTGCACCACAAGTGTTATTATAGAAAGGTTGAGTGTGAGTATACTGTCACAACCTGCCGCATTTAGTAAGGTTGCTGCATAGACACCACTCATAGTATAGATCGTATTATTTGCCAACCAAGTATATGAATTGACAGAGGTTACATTGCTAGTGCTAAATGTTGTTGGATGAACTGTGATATGTAAAGTATGTGTCGAATCACACCCGGACACATTGGTGAAGACATATATTGGATTGGCATTGTTGACATAGTTATTGCCTTGCCACGAGTAGCTATTGCACGCGCTTACTGATGAAGAACCTGTATTGCTGTGATGAATGTCTATATTGAGTGTGTGAACAGAGTCGCAGCCTGCTATATTAGTAAACGTATGTATCGCTGAAATAGTGGCTGTATAGACATTTCCTAACCACGTATAACTATCGCATGCTGAAACCGATGAAGAACCTGTGTTGCTCTGATAAATGATCAAGTTCAAGGTGTGAATAGAATCACATCCTGACTGATTCGTATAGTTATGCGTGTGAATGCCACTAGCTGTATACGTTGAGCCATTCCAATTATATTGATCGCATGAGGTCACTGACGAAGTGCCGGTATTACTGTAATAAAGAATTAAATGGAGGGTATGCACTGAATCACACCCTGCAGCATTTACATACGTATGTGTTGGATTCGCGCTTGTTAGGTAGGTCGTGCCATTCCATACATATGAATTACATGCAGTGACACTTGAAGAACCTGTATTGCTTTGAACGATAGTAAGATGCAGGGTATGCACCGAATCACAACCTAATGCGTTCGTAAAGGTGTGTGTAAGAGTTGCGCTCTGTGTGTACGTGATGCCATTCCATAGAAAAGAATTGCAGGCATTTGCATTCGAAGATCCGGTATTGCTGTAATTCAGCGTTAAGGTTTTTGTATGTATCGAATCACATCCTGCAGCACTTGTAAAGGTATGCGTCAAAATTCCACTCAACGTATAGGTCGTGCCTCCCCATGTATAACTGTTGCACGCTGTTGTTGCAGAAGATGCAGTGATGGGTGAAGCTGAAGAAATGGTGACTGCTGTGTTTGCGGTGCATCCATTTGAATTAGCTACGCTGATTGAATAAGTGCCTGCAGAGAGATTTGCGATTGTAAACGGATTACTTGACATGGCAATGCTATTACCGCCATTAATCGTATATGAGCTTGAAGAGCTTATTGATCCTGTTCCATTTACGCTAATTTGTGCAGTGCCATTATTCAATCCATTGCATAATGTTTGTGTTGAGGAACTGACAACGGCAGCAAACGGACTCGTAGGATTCAGATAAAAACAAGGTGTGTTGACAACGCCGGTCAATATCTGAAGCGTACCGGCCATCGCAAGATTTCCAATCCCGTTCATTACATAATTAGTTCCTGGCGGAGTAAGAATGCAAGTAGCTACGCATTGTGTTTTGCCGGCAGCGCTAATCGTTTGCATGGTAAATGCTGGATTAAAATCTGCTGGAAAATTGACAGTATTTGTAATTCGCATGGTGGCTATCCGAACAGGTAATCCAGGCGTCAGCATCACTTCGTTACCTGCAGCTGCACTGGTGGTAGTTAAACGTATATGATTGCTCGAGGCAGTGTAACTGAAGGTCGGCACAGGAATTGTTGACAACGCCGCATCTCTTGATACATAGGTATGCGTAATTGTTCCTCCTCCATTCATGCCTGCCGAATTATTAATACAAACGGAATAAGCCCTCAGGGCTGCAGTGGTATTTCCTGTATAGGTTAGCATCACATCATATTCAAAAACATTCGGCGCGGT
>CAIRSV010000099.1 GCA_903881265.1 uncultured Bacteroidota bacterium | reverse complement strand
TGGCAATAGGGGTAGAAAGTGAAATCAGAAATGCGTGGTAGGTTGATCTTAATCTATTGAAAAATAGGGTTCGATCGTTCTGTATTTTTTGGTTGTATCTCAACGAGATGTGACAAGATCGAGGAAAGAAAAATAAGTTGAAAAAAACCGGCGCCAAAACGGAGCGCTGAAGCTGTGATGAAAAAATAAAAAGGCGATGACCTTAAAAGTCTCGTACTTTTTTCTATGAATCTAAGCTTTTGATGATTAAATTTGCCGCTCGTTAGGATTAGTAGGTTTAAATCAATCCTTGCAAGAAACTTTCACATGAATACAGTCAGCGCTCAACGTCAGAAAATTCATCCCCACAAGCTCCTTCTTTGGATTGCTATTTGCAGCATATGCATGATGTTTGCTGGTTGGACTAGTGCCTTTTTAGTGCGTAAGGCACAGGGCAATTGGTTATTATTTCCGATGCCTTGGTCGTTTTGGATTTCGACGATTGTTATACTGACAAGTAGTGTCACGATGCATTTGACCTTGCGTTCATTCACTCAACGAAATATGAAGTTGTATAAAGCGATGCTTGCGTCGACGACCTTTTTGGGCGTAGCGTTTATGTTGCTTCAGTTGTATGGTTTTTATCAGCTTGGTCAATCCGGTATCACGCTAGCGAGCAATGGTGACGGGGTTTCAGGAAGTTTCATTTATGTCATTTCGAGCGTGCATATCTTACATATGTTAGGTGGTGTGATTGCGCTAGTGGTGATGTATTTGGTTGTAAATTTTAGTAAGAAAACAAAAATATATAGTAGTACGGGTTTGGAAATTCTGAGCACGTATTGGCATTTTGTTGATGTTCTTTGGATATATTTGTTCCTTTTTTTCCTTCTTAATCAAAAATAAACGTTGTAATCAAGATGAGTACAGTTGCAGTAGAAAGTAATAAGAAAATATGGGGTGGCGGTCAAAGTCCGTTTAATCTCAGTTATGGTAAAATCATGATGTGGTATTTCTTAATGAGTGATGCCTTCACCTTTGGTGCCTTTCTTATTTCGTATGGTACAACCCGATTTTTCAGTGCAATTTGGCCTGATGCGAATTCGGTATTCAGATCGTTTCCTTATTGTGGTGAAATGAATTTGCCGTTGATGTTCGTGAGTCTTATGACCTTCATCCTCATCTTAAGTTCGGTGACTATGGTATTAGCGGTACATGCCGGACATTGCAGAGATAAAAAAGGTGTCATCAAATGGATGGTGTGGACCATCATCGGTGGAATCGCCTTCTTAAGTTGTCAGGCTTGGGAATGGATGCATTTATATGCAGAAGATGCGTGGTGGGGATCTTTCAGAAATGGCGCAGGTGCAGAAGCCTTGCCACATTTCTTCACACATGATGTTGATCCGACATTGTTTGCCTCAGGAGGTGCAGATGCTGCTCATAAATTCTTCAATTTCTTCTTTACCATTACAGGTTTCCATGGTGCACACGTTGCATCAGGTGTTGTAATCAATATCATTATCTTGTTAAATACAATCAATGGTACATACGAGAAGCGAGGACACTATGAAATGGTAGAGAAAGTGGGTCTTTATTGGCACTTTGTGGATCTGGTTTGGGTATTCGTATTCACTTGCTTCTACCTGTTGTAATCGGCATACGAATGCCTATCGCACAAACGAATTTCACAATTAAACAACACACTAACAAACAAAAAATTTAGATATCATGTCAGAATTCAGTCATTACGAAGCAGACCAATCAGCGCTTTATTCAGGAGGTCATCATCAAGATGCGAGCAGTGCAGAAAGCAAAGGGAAAGTAAAAAAAATATGGATAGTTACAGGTATTCTGACCATCGTCACGATTGTCGAGGTTGGTTTGGGTTTATATGGTCATAGTGTCGGTATGCCTAAATCAATGATCAATACCTTCTTTATTCTTTTAACACTTTTCAAAGCGGGTTATATCGTGAAAGTCTTTATGCACCTTGGTGATGAGTTCAAAAACATGATTTTGACCATCTTGATTCCATTGACTTTGTTCATTTGGTTTATCATAGCCTTCCTGATGGATGGTTCGTTTTGGCTTTGGATCAATCATTATTTCGGTATCAGATAATACTAGAATCGTATAGTAAAAATCCCCGGTGTTGAACTGGGGATTTTTTTATGTTATTGAAATCTCTTCCGTGCTTGATGCGTTTTCATTTAAATTTCACCCGCAGCAAATTTCATTACGGAATACTGGATTGCCTATCTATATTTGCAAAAATTAAGTACAATGACTCCAAGATATAAACGTGTATTGTTGAAATTATCGGGTGAAAGTTTAATGGGAGACAATGCCTTCGGATTGGATCCGAAAATTTTGGAGCAATACGCCAATGATATCAAAACAGCTATAGATGCAGGCATACAAGTAGCCCTTGTTATTGGCGGCGGAAATATTTATCGTGGCATGAATGAAAAGGAAACCGGCATCGAGCGTGCGCAAGGCGATTATATGGGTATGCTAGCAACAGTCATTAATGGGATTGCCTTGCAAAGTATGCTTGAGAAGGTGGGTGTAGAAACACGTCTTCAAAGCGCGATTAAGATGGATCAAGTGGCAGAACCTTTTATCAGACGAAAGGCTATCAGACATCTTGAAAAAGGTCGCGTTGTTATTTTCGGGGCTGGTACCGGCAATCCATATTTTACAACAGATACAGCAGGTTCTCTTCGTGCTGTTGAAATCAATGCCGATGCAATATTAAAAGGAACACGGGTTGACGGTATCTATGATAGTGATCCAGAAAAAAATGAGGACGCTGTCAAATTCGATAAAATTTCGTTTGGAGATGCTATATCTAAAAACTTAAAGGTGATGGATATGACAGCGTTTACATTGTGTCAGGAAAATAAAATGCCTATCCTTGTTTTTGATATGAATACGCCGGGTAATTTATTCAAGATATTGACTGGCGAAAAAATCGGAACCTTAGTCAAGGATTAATGGTATTCTCCTCGGTATTTTTTACTCAAGCCGTTGAACGCTAATACAGAGGATGCACGATTCAAAGTGAACGAAATGAGGGTGCATCTTTCAGTACCTAACTAGCCTAGACAGTACAGATAAAAGTTGTATTAGATTTTGGTCACCTTTCTGCTAATTTTTCCTGTTGCATTTCGAATCTCTAGCAAGTAGACACCCTTTGCTAATGCAGAAATATCTACTATTGTCAATGCGTTCAAGGTTTGATGTTGAAGTCTCCTTCCGTTCCAATCAAATAGGCTTAGCGTTGTCATTTCGGACGATGAATTTTCTATTTGCAGATAATCAGTAGTCGGGTTAGGATATATGCGAATCGAATTATCCAACGCAATATTATCCAATGAAAGCGAGATTAAGGCAGGGTTATAGCTGATAGTGCCGACAGTATTCAAGAGCCAATTTTTTGGGTCTAAGGTAAGTCCAGTAATATTTTTTTTAGTTGGGATAATAAGTGTGTTTGAATTTTGGGTGATATCGATGGTGAAGGTGGTATCACCACTCGCACTTGCACATTTTAGTTCAAGCGGTGTTTTAAACAATGGCGTTACGCTCGATGATGTGGTATGGGTTACTTTTAAAAATAGGTTGGTTCCATCACTTGCATATTCAGCAGAAATGACGGGATACCCTTCGCCAAATAACCATTGAGAGAAATAATTATTCAAGTTCTTGCCAGTGAAATTCTCAAGGGATGTTTTAAGATCCGTAATACTAGCTGTTGAAAATGAAAAATTCTGTTGGAAATTTTTCAATCCGTTGAAAAACAAACTATCGCCCAATACAAATCGAAGGGTATGAACCACTGCACTTCCTTTATTGTAGGTCAATCTGCTATCAAAAATTCTGTTGACATTGGTGGTATCTGTAAAATATACCATGGCTGTAGGATCTGTCAATACATCATTGTGCACATTAAGCATTTTGGTTTGAGCAGCCGCCAGACTTCTAAAATGTTCATACGCCAGATATTCGCCATACGATGCAAACCCTTCGTTGATAAAGATATCTTTCCAAGTCTTACACGTGACATGGTCGCCAAACCATTGATGCATCAACTCGTGTGAATTGGTAGAGAAACTGCCGAGGTTGCCGATGCTTGTCATGGTCTGATGCTCCATACCGCCACCGAAGGGCGCCATACAATGGCCGTATTTTTCTTGAGAAAAAGGATAAAGGCCGAACAACTCAGAATAATACTCGAGTACCATCGGTACACTGTCAATTCTAGGTTTGAAATTTGTCAATGTTGCTGGGTTATCATACACATAATTTACAATCGGAATGGAATCATTCGGCATCGCTGCAGGATGAGCATAAATTGTATAATCGACATACTTGGCGACAGCCACAGAAATCAGGTAATAATCGATCGGGTAGTGGGTCTTCCATCGATACCGCGATTTATTACCTGGCAACAGAGAATCAATACCTTCGAGCAGGCCATTTGAACCCACCTTATTGGTTTTATCTGTCGTTACGAAAACCCACGCACTATCTGCTTTATCTTGTAAAAATTGTTTACACGGGAACCATTCATACGCACTGAAAGGCTCGCTCAAGCTCCAGGTCGCAGCATTTCCCCACGAAGCAGATGTGCCTGTACTGAAGCCATCGCCGATAGCACCTGCACCGGTTATGGAGGCGTCGCCCTTATAATATATCTTCACAGAAAGGGTGGTGTTCTGCGTTTGAGGTGAAGGTAGTAACGCATACGTGATGGCACCCACTCGTGTATAGGCAAGATTTTGATTGTTATACTCAATGCTGTCTATTACCAGACTCGGATTCAATTCAAAACAAAACGTATCGAGTGACGCCGACATGACCGTTGTGCCAATGGTTGTGCTACCACTGATGACCGTCGTGTTGCGTTCGACATTCAAGTCGACATAATAAAAATGAACATCATATTGACTCATCAAGATATTATCGTTTGTGCCTGCACGGCTTTTCTTACTAGGTTTTGAATAGGCTGCTGATTTAGAGATTGAACATGGATTCATCTCTTGCCCAAACACGAATGCAGTAAGGCATATCAAATAGAGTGATAGTATGATTTTTTTCATTCGCTAAATATAGTACAAACCTTATATTTCAATCACAGTTGGGCCAATTTGTTGCCAATTATTAATGTTTTGCCTTACATTTGTCCAGCGTATCCAACTTGGCTGCGTATTTTTTTCTGTGGTAGTATATCGCAGTCTGATCGATTGAAATGTGCGTTATTGTATGGCCGTTTATAAGCTAAAGCAAACGCAGGATTGATAAACACAAAATGAATGTACTATGTCATCGACCTGGTTTAAACGTATAAAGAAAAATATCCTTACATCGTCCAACGACAAGAAAGAAGTGCCTGATGGGCTATGGTTCAAATGCCCGGGATGCAAAAAGACGTCGACCGTGAATGAAATAAGCGAGCATGCTTGGGTTTGCCCAAATTGTAATCACCACAATCGTATCGATGCCGCTGAATATTTCGACATCATTTATGATAATGGGGCGACCGAATTGCTGTTTGAACAAATCGTGTCTAAGGATCAACTAGGATTTGTTGATTTAAAACCTTACAAAGACCGTATCGTCGACGCTCAAAAATCAACGGGATTAAAAGATGCAATGACGGTAGGTGTCGGTGAAATTAATGGAAAAAAGTTAGTCATCGCCGCTATGAACTTCGCATTTATCGGCGGTAGCATGGGTAGTGTGGTTGGCGAAAAAATAGCTCGTGCGATTGATTATTCGATTGCCAATCATATTCCGTTTATGATTATTTCAAAATCAGGTGGCGCTCGTATGATGGAAAGTGCCTTCTCGTTGATGCAAATGGCAAAAACATCCGCTAAACTAACCTTATTAGCCAAAGCCAAACTGCCTTATATTTCCTTTATGACTGATCCAACCACCGGTGGTGTAACAGCTTCTTACGCGATGTTAGGTGATGTAAATATTGCCGAACCTGGCGCTCTTATTGGTTTTGCAGGTCCGCGAGTGATCAAGGAAACAATTAAAAAAGATTTGCCTGAAGGCTTTCAGCGATCTGAGTTTTTGTTGGAACACGGGTTCCTTGATTTTATTGTAGATAGAAAAGAATTAAAACAAAAGCTATCCGACTTGCTTGATTATTTCAGCAACTAATAGGTGTAATGTATTATTCTCTATGCACGTTGAAATTCACCATCTGATAAACGGCTGAAGTGCATGCTTATCGCACATCAATTAGTTTCAACTGTATGCTTTTTTTCCCGTTCCATTCGTTTTCTTCGATGTGATAAAGAATATCAAATGTGGGTTTTGAGCGCACCACGTCGAATTTTTCAGCCATGTTAAATCCGATGCATTTAAGTGCTATGCCAGGGGTTTGATAGACGACCAAACTAAGGTGCTTATCTTTTACAATGGCAGACTTATTATTAAAATCCTTGACGCCTCTTGATAAAAAAATCGGCTTCATATTTTCAGGGCCATGAGGCGCAAATTGTTTCAAAATACTGAGGAATGAATCATTAATATCTTGGAAATTTAATTCGGCATCAATGTCAATGATCGGTTGAAACATCTCTTCTGGCACCATCTTGGTAACGACTTCATCAAACTTTGATATAAAATAAGGGAGGTTTTCTTCTTTCATAGTCAAGCCTGCTGCAAAATAATGTCCACCCCAATTATCGAGATATTCAGCACATTGATTGAGTCCATCGAACAGATTAAATCCTTTGATAGATCGGGCCGAACCCGTTACCTTTCCTTCAGACATAGTCAGCACCACGGTGGGTCTGTAATAATGTTCAATGAGTCGCGATGCAACAATGCCCACCACACCTTTATGCCAATGCGGTTGATACACTACAGTTGATTTAGTTGAATGGTCTGTTTGATGATTATCTAATAGTTCCAATGCCTCGGCTGTTGTGGTTCTATCAACATCTCGCCTGTCGTTATTGTCTTCATGAAGGATAGCCGCCAATTCTTTTGCCTTCTCCATGTCTTCGGCAATGAACATGTCTACAGCCTTGCGGGCATCATCCATTCTGCCGGCGGCATTGACTCGAGGGGCAATGATAAAGACCAAATCACTGATCGTGAATTCTTTCACTAAGGCATTAATATCTCGAAGGGCTTTGAGTGAAATCGATGGATTATGATTAGCCTTCTCAAGACCTAACACACATAACGTTCTGTTTTCGCCAGTGATAGGTACTATGTCTGCCGCAATGGCCGTTGCTACCAAATCAAGATGCATGTTCACGTTTTCGACATTGATTTGATAGCGAGCTGCATACCCTGCAATTAATTTATACGCTACACCGCATCCACATAATTCTTTATATGGATACGAACAATCTGCCTGTTTGGGATTTAATATGGCAAAGGCTTCGGGTAAAATTGTATCAGGCATGTGATGATCACATACTATGGTATCAATGCCTTGATCTTTAGCTTGTTTGATTAGGACCGTAGATTTGATACCGCAGTCTAAGGTAATCATTAATGAGAATTGATTGGATACCGCGTAGTCTATTCCTTTTTGAGAAACGCCATAACCTTCTGTAAAGCGATGCGGAATATAGTATTCGATCGCAGGATGAATGGCTTTAAAAAAACTGTATGCCACAGCTACGGCTGTTGTTCCGTCGACATCGTAATCGCCATAAAACAAGATACGTTCGTTGTTTGCGATGGCATCATAAATTCTTGTCACAGCTTTTTCCATACCCTTCATTAAAAAAGGGTCGTGTAAATGAGTGTCTGATGTTCTGAAGAAATTTTTAGCGTCATCAAACGTTTTAATTCCTCGTTGTTCAAGCAGGGTACAAAACACAGCATGAATTTTCAATTCCTGCTGTAAATCACCAACAATCGCCGCATCGGTTTGCTTTAAACTCCATTTTTTTTGCATACTACATCTGTTTTAATAATCCGTTCTAACCTGTCTGCGGGGGATTTGCAATATACATCAAGAGCGCAAGAGTGTATAACATTCGTCGGGTGAAATTGAACGACTACACTATTTCCATAAATCTAGCATGATGCCAGCTTTGATATCAACGGTTTGGTAATATCGAGCATTGGGATTTTGAAGTAGATCATAACAAACCATCAGAAACGAATAACCATATCGATTGAAGTGTTGCGTGTAACCTGCGCCTATTAAAACGGAAGGAACAAGTAGACGACTTGAATTTTCAATAAGTTTTCCAGTTGTTTGGTTGTAGTCGGGGGTGTTAAAAAATTTGGTGTTATTCAATTCTGGCTCAACATTTAAAATCAGGAAATTGCCTAGCAAGTATCGTGCATATATACTCATAGAATATGCCGGGATCTTAATCTTATATAATTCAGGCAACCCTGTATTATAATTG
>CAIRSV010000098.1 GCA_903881265.1 uncultured Bacteroidota bacterium | reverse complement strand
GGCCCTTCCGAGTTCTTCCACGGCCCTTCCTCCCAATGTCATCGCTAAGCCATCCAATAATTCTTCTTTCAATGTCAGGTATTTTTCCTTCGGCAAATATTGTGCATAGCCTAAGGCTGCCACGCCACGCGGCACGATGGTAACCTTCACCAATGGATGTGCATATTCTAAAAACCAACCTGATACTGCATGACCGGCTTCATGGTAGGCAATCACTTTTTTCTCGTCGGGTAAAATAATTTTATTTTTCTTTTCCAAGCCTCCGATGATACGATCAACGGCATCATTGAAATCATCGAGGTTCACTTCGCTTTTTCCTTTTCGAGCTGCAATCAAGGCGGCCTCATTACATACATTGGCAATATCGGCACCAGCAAAACCAGGGGTTTGAGCGGCGAGCTTTTGTACATTTAATCCTTCCGCAGTTTTGATGCCTTTCAAATGCACCTTGAAAATATCTTCACGACCTGCTAAATCTGGAATGTCGATTGAGATCTGACGATCAAATCTTCCTGGACGAAGTAAGGCTGTATCAAGTACATCAGGACGGTTTGTCGCTGCTAGAACAATGATACCACTATCGCCGCTGAAACCATCCATTTCAACTAGCATTTGATTGAGGGTATTTTCTCGTTCGTCATTCGACATCATTTGGTTTTTTCCGCGCGCTCTTCCTATCGCATCAATCTCATCGATAAAGATGATACAAGGCGATTTTTCGCGGGCTTGTTTGAACAAGTCACGTACACGACTTGCACCCACACCCACAAACATTTCAACAAAATCAGAGCCGCTCATACTAAAGAAAGGAACTTGCGCTTCTCCTGCCATTGCCTTTGCAAGCAATGTTTTACCTGTACCCGGAGGCCCTACCAATAAACAGCCCCTTGGAATTTTTCCGCCAAGCGCGGTATATTTTTTTGGATTTTTTAGAAAGTCAACGATCTCCATCACCTCACCTTTTGCTTCATCAAGACCAGCCACATCGTTGAATGTGATATTCACTTTAGCGGCCTTGTCATACAATTGCGCTTTTGATTTACCGATATTGAATATACCACCTGGTCCGCCGCTTCCTGCGCCGCCACCCATTTTTCGCATGATCAATATCCAAAGGCCCACCATGATAATGATAGGAAGAATGATTTGTAATAGAAAGCCCAACCAACCGCTTTTGCTGTCTTCACCATAGGTAACCTCGACGACCTGATCCAGACTGAAATCTTTTTGCGCCAGCTCCATGTCATCCCTAAACTGCTCGACATTGCCAATGGTGAAGCTATAGTGCGGGCCTTTTTCGTTTCCTTTTAATGATTTTAATAGGGGGGCGCAATTCTCCGATTTGAGGCTATCCTTATTCAGATAGACATCTACGGTTTTGCCTGATACGACCATGCTGTCAACAAGATGCTTACTGATAAACTTCTTGTTGATGTTTTGGAACGTTTCTTCTTTTGCATGCTGGGTAAAACCTTTATCCCAGAAATTCATCGCGAGGAGCGCTATAGCAAATGTGCCATATATCCACCATAAATTAAATTTAGGTCCTTTTTTATTCGGTCCGCCTGGAGTATTGTTTCCTGCCGGTGGAATATTTGTTTTGTTCTGTTCCATCAATTGGTTTTGAAATTATATAAGACTACCTTGTCTTTTTATGATTTGTTTAGTTGTGTTCTTTCATTTCGGCATCTTGCCATAGTTCTTCCAAATTGTAAAACGATCTGGTATCAGTCATCATACAATGCACTACCACATCGACATAATCGACCAAGATCCATTTTTCGCCTTGCTTCCCTTCAAATTTAAAGGGCTTCTCGCCGCATTTTTCAAGCACTTCCTTTTCGATATTATCGGCAATGGCTTTTAATAGATTTGGATTACTGGCTTCACAGACAATAAAATAATCAGCAATAGCCTCAGGTATTTTCTTAAGATTCAGGGAAATGATCTCTTCTCCTTTTTTATCGAGGATAGCAGCGATGATAGTCTTTATGATTCGGCTGTTTTGGGTAAGTTTCGCTTGGGTGCTTGGTGTTTCTTGGCTTGGTGTTTTCAAGTACTAAAAATATTTTTGAATGGTGTTGAATTTAAAATTAATTTACAAATCTAAACAAAAGAATCGAATGCTGAGAACTTCACCATTGGGAGAAGTATTGATTGAACTTTCTGAAATTGATAGTACCAATAACTATGCCATGCGACTTATTAATGAAGGAATGGCAGAACATGGAATGACAATCCGTTCAGATTTTCAAACCACAGGCAAAGGTCAGCATGGAAATAGTTGGCAAGCCGAGGAACGAAAAAATTTATTATTTACTACAATCCTTGATACTAAAGGCTTTCAGTTACAAGATCAGTTTTTATTGAATGCGTTTGCATGTCTGTCAGTGGCAGATTATTTAATGACAAACGCAGACATTCGTAACGTGACGATTAAATGGCCGAATGACATTTATGCAGAGAATAAGAAGATAGCGGGTATCCTCATTGAAAATATCATTCGTGGCTCTACTTGGTCACATGCCATTATAGGTATAGGGTTGAATGTCAACCAAACGTATTTTCCTGATATGCATTGGGCCACATCGATGCAACTGGAAACAGGTAAGACAGTTAAAATCAACCTCTTGATGAAAGAATTGCTCAAGAGCATGAATATACATTTTAAAAAATTCCAATCGAATCCATTGAGTTTATTGCCATTGTATAACGCGTTATTATACCGAATTACAAAAGAAATAACCTTTACGCGGAATCATGAAATGCATCAAGGCGTCGTTATGGGTGTCGATACAAGTGGGTTCTTGAAGATTTCAGTTGACGGAACGATTAAATCCTTCAAACACAAGGAAATTGAATTGATATTGGGCTGAGATGACGAGCGTATCGGTTTGCGCGATAGTACTTTTTACTACTTGACATCACTACTTCACTAGACCCTTAAAATATTTTTTGCCCCAAAAAAAGTAAGTGATGATTCATAGTACTGTTTAAATCAATAGCTAATATATTATCTATGTGCATTTAATTTGGCTATATTTGTTTAATATATGAGTTATTATGGCAAAATTTGGAATTGAAAAAAAACCGTTTGATATTTTAAAAGAGTTAGCAGAAAAACACAGAGTGTTACGAAAGCAAGCAGGTTTAACGCAAAGCGAATTAGCCAATCGTTCGGGTGTATCATTAGGAAGTTTGAAACGTTTTGAGCTTACTGGTCAAATCGCATTAGAGTCATTACTCAAATTAGCTCATATACTAAATCGAATTGGTGACTTTGAATTGATTTTAAATACAGATGACAACTTGAAAAATATTGACAAACTGTTTAGCGATAGAACAAAAATTTAATCATGGAGCATGTAAAAAAAATCATTGTTTCTATTCAGTTCAGTAAATCTGAAATCGAGTTAGGTGAATTAGTAAGTGAAGGGCGCAATATTTATTTTAAGTATTATACCGACTTTATTACTAAAGGCATTGAAATATCCCCTATTAAATTAAAAGTAAACACAGCGATCAATAAAGCAGATGCCCTTCCTTTTGATGGATTGTTTGGTGTATTTGCCGATTCCTTACCGGATGGTTGGGGCAAATTATTATTAGATAGAGCACTAACGGCAAAGGGAATTGATATTAGTGATTTGACTATGCTTGATCGTTTGGCTTTTGTAGGAAGCAAAGGAATGGGTGCCTTAATTTATAAACCCGAAATAGATGATGGAAGCCATAAACAATTTGAATTTGAATTAGATAAAATTGCAAAGGCCACTCAAAAAATTATTTCTGGAACGGCTACAGAAATTCTTGATGAATTGTATATATTAAGTGGTTCTTCAGGTGGCGCGCGTCCAAAAATAGTAGTAGGCTACAATCCAAAAACTCAGCATATCATGGCTGCTGAAAAAGATTTGCCAATTGGTTATGAGCATTGGCTGATAAAATTTCCATCATCTTCTGACAAAGCAGATATAGCTAATATTGAATATGCGTACTATAAAATGGCATTGGATGCAGGCATCGAAATGAGTGAGTGTAAACTTTTCAAAGGCAAATCTGGTCAGGTATATTTTGGCACGAAACGTTTTGATAGAATTGGTAATCACCGTTTGCACATGCATTCTGCTGCAGGAATAATGCATGATAATTTTAGGTTCAGTAAGTTAGATTATGGTCATATCATGGATTGTGCTTTCATACTCGAACGCGATGTAAATGCGTATGAAAAAATTCTTCGATTAGCAGCGTTTAATGTTTTTGCACACAATAGAGATGACCACAGTAAAAATATTTCCTTTTTAATGAACGACACTGGACATTGGAAAGTTGCTCCAGCCTATGACTTAACATTTTCAAGTTCTGCACATGGCATGCACAGTACTATGATAAGCGGAGAAAGTGCCAATCCAACCAAACAACACTTAATTGATTTAGCCAATTATTTCAAAATAAAAAATGCAAGTTATATTATTGATGACATTCAAGAGGTGATTTATAATTGGAAAGATTATGCTAACCAATGCGACATAAGTGCGGATTCTAAAAATAGAATACAAAAAGTAATAGGTAAGAAATAATAGATTCCATTTTTACAATAACTCGGATAAAACTACTATTTAATAAAAATTATAAGCTCCCTGTCAGAGATACATGTTGAAACCTTTTTATAATACTGTATTTACATCACTTAGACAGTGCCTATTGTTTATAAATAGTACGATAAATTTCAAATTGACTTTTTATTTTAAAAAATGTTAATCCGATACATTATGTCGAAACAGATTCCTCATCAATATCATCTAAATGAGGTTCGCGTAATTCAACAGCCTTGCTTTTTTTCCTTAATTGAAGGTTTAAAAGTTCAACGGCGAACGAAAAAGCCATAGAGAAATACACATAATTTTTCAAATGAAGGTCATGCGCTTTTTCGGCATCCCACCCTTCAATCAGTAACACACAGCCTATCATCACAAGAAACGACAGTGCCAACATTTTAACAGTCGGATGCTTCTCTACGAAATCAGCAATTTTTCCTGAGAACAAGAACATAATAAACATGGCTACGACCACTGCCGTAATCATAATTTCGACATGCTGCGCCATGCCAACAGCTGTGATTATGCTGTCAAACGAAAACACAGTATCAACTAGCATCATTTGTATGACAATCTTCACCAAATTTCCCCCTTTATTTTTTGACGTTGTTTCATGTTCGGCACCTTCAAGTTTTTGGTGAATTTCACCCACTGTTTTTGTTAGTAGAAACAAGCCACCACCCAACATAATAAGCCCACGTAGATTAAATTCTTTGTCCCCAATGGCAAATAATGTGGCGTTGCCGTTTTTTACCAACCATGTCAGACTAAGCAATAGCAATACTCTGACAAGTACACCTGTGAACATCCAAATACGGCGGGCCGTTTTTTGTTTGGCCTGATCAAGTCGCCCCATAATAATGGAGACAAAAATTACATTGTCGACGCCTAACACAATTTCCAATATAGTGAGTGTCAAAAGACTGATAAGTGCATCTGCACTAAAAAGATCATTCATGCGATATTACTTTAGTAAGGCGTTACATATTTTTTTGGCAATGCCAGGTCCTTCATAAATGAAGCCGGTATACACTTGCACTAGACAAGCACCGGCATCTAGTTTTTCTTTTGCGTCCTCTCCGGTGAAAATACCACCCACAGCGATAATCGGCAATGTGCCATTTGTTTTTTCGGAGATATACCGAATGATTTCAGTACTGCGTTGTTTAAGAGGTTTGCCGCTGACACCGCCCGCACCCGTATTTTCAACTACTTTTTTATCTGCCGTTAATCCATCTCTGTCAATGGTAGTATTTGTTGCGACAATGCCACTTAATCGTGTTTGAGTGACAATATCGATGACATCATCCAATTGCGCTTCATTCAGGTCTGGCGCAATTTTAAGTAAAATAGGTTTTGGATTTGGGTAACTCAAATTTAAATTTTGCAATTGCAACAAAAGGTCGTGTAATGGTTTTTTCTCTTGTAGCTCACGCAAATTTGGCGTGTTGGGGCTGCTGACATTGACTACGAAATAATCAACTACATCGAAGAGCTTTTTAAAGCAGTATTCGTAATCGTTGATGGCTTCATCGTTCGGGGTCAATTTATTTTTACCAATATTACCACCGATAATAATAGTCGTTTTTCTGTTTTTCAAACGCATCACAGCGGCATCAACGCCAAGATTATTAAAGCCCATTCTGTTGATGATAGCCGCATCACCAGGAAAACGAAAGAGTCGTGGTTTGTCGTTTCCATCCTGCGCTTTCGGCGTTAAGGTGCCAATTTCGATAAACCCGAAACCGAGACAAGCAAGTTCATCAATGAACATCGCATCTTTATCAAAGCCTGCAGCCAAACCGACTGGATTCTTGAAATGCAAACCGAAAACATTTCGCTCTAAGGAAGGATGCGTTAAGCAGAAATTGCTTTCAAGATAGCGTTTGCCGAAACCTAGATTATAGGCTTTGGTGAGCCATCTCATTACTTTATAATGAACCGTTTCAGGGTCGTATCGAAAGAGTATTTTTTTAACGAGATTGTACAAGAAAAGGAGTGTTAGTGGTGAATCGAATAGAGAAAAAGCAATGAGTCAGTGAATTAAAGTCTTGACTTCACGTGAGCCACATCGTCAATTCGTTTTTGAGCAATTTGAATGGCGGCCTCCTGTGTCGTAATATCTTCTTTTTCTGAGAGGGAAAAAATAGCTAAGATGCGATTGTAGATTTTCTCGACATCGTTCGTTACCTTTTCTCTGTTATAGGATCCGCTTGCTTCTGCAGCGACATTCACTAATCCTCCAGCATTGATCAGGAAGTCGGGTGCATAGATGATTCCTTTTTCAATCAATTGCCGCCCGTGTATTTTTTCGTCAGCTAATTGATTATTGGCGGCCCCGGCTATGATAGAGCAAGTTAATGTTGGAATAGATTCAGTATTAATCGTGGCGCCTAACGCGCAAGGTGCATAAATATCCATATCGACATTCAACATCTCAGCAGGCTCGATAAATTCAACGTTGAACTTATTGGTCGTTTCTTTTATTCGATCTTTGTTGATATCAGAAATAAACACCTTCGCACCTGCTTCGATGAGATGTCCAACAAGATAATGTCCAACATGTCCGACGCCTTGCACTAATACCTTCTTACCGCTCAACGAATCATTGCCCCAGCGTTTATGGGCACAAGCTTTCATTCCAACAAATACACCGTAGGCGGTGAATGGCGAAGGGTCGCCGCTACCACCCATATATTCGGGTATACCCGTTACATGCTTAGTTTCTTGATGGATATACTCCATGTCAGATGCAGCGGTATTTACATCTTCTGCTGTAATGTATTTTCCATTCAGTGAGTTGACAAACTTGCCGTAACGGCGCCATAAGGCTTCGCTTTTCAACGAAGGGTCACCAATAATGACAGCCTTGCCACCACCTAAGTTCAATCCTGAAATAGCTGCCTTATATGTCATGCCGCGAGAAAGACGCAAGGCATCAACGACGGCATCATCGTCTGAATTGTAATTCCACATTCTTGTACCGCCAAGCGCGGGCCCTAGTGTCGTGTTATGGATGGCAATGATAGCCTTCAAGTTGGAATGAGGGTCATGGCAAAAAACGACTTGCTCATGCTCCATCTCTTTCATTAGTTCAAATACTTTATTGGACATGTCTATCTATTAAATTGTCGTTATTCTTGTGGTTTAGTATCACTGTCAGCGTCGGCTGCGTTTTCAGTTGCGTCCGATTGAATTTCTGGTGTTGCGGCCGTCTCTTCAACCTCAGGTGCGCCATTCGTTTCTTCAACTGATTCGATGATAGAAACTGGTTCAACTTCCGGCGTGATAATAGCTTCTTCAATTGGCTCAACTGAAACGATATTTTCTTCAGACGATATACTTACCAGTTCTTCAACTTCGTGAATCGGTTCTGCCACTGCGCTGTTTTCATCAATGGAAATTTCGTCACTATTTATTTTTATTGCTGAAGCATCATGTGGCTCAACTTGTTCAGATTCGTTTGATGGCGCAGCAGTTTTTTCGTTTTTATGTTCTTTTGTAGATTGCTCTTTCTTTTTATTGTCATGAGTATGTTCCTTTTTACGCGGGCCTCTCATTATTTGGCTCATTTCGCGTTCATCGAGATACATTTTTTCTTTCACCTCTTTTGCCTTCTCTTTTAGTTCGGTCACTTTGGCTTTAATTTCTTCCATGACTTCAAGATATTCTTCGCGTTTTTCATACGAGCGAAGTGTGACAGGCAAATTGTCAATTCGATCGTTCATATCAAACAAAAGTTCCTCTTCACGTTGAAGTTCACGACTGATTTTATTGTAATACGAGCGGTTACGTTCGTAACGGTCTTTGATATCTTTTGATAGGTCCTGCTTGCGTTTTTCCCTGTTCTCATCTTTACGATCGAAGAAGGTTTTTTTGGCTTTTTGGAAACGTTCCCACGCCTCATCGCCATATTCTTTTGGCACTCGTCCGATTTTCTTCCATTCCTCAAACATTTCTAAATACTCCGCGGTGGCGTTATCAAAATCCATTGAATCTTGTATCTCTTCGGCACGGTGTACAATCGCCATTTTTCGGGCATGATTATCTTCGAGTTGAACTTTTATTTTTGAAAAATGATTATTTTTTTGATCATAGAAATAATTCTTAGCCGCTAGAAAGGTATTCCACACTTCATCACTTCGTTCCTGAGGTACTTTCCCAATTTTTTTCCATTCGTCCATCAG
The DNA here is from genome assembly GCA_903881265.1 of uncultured Bacteroidota bacterium. GTDB lineage: Bacteria > Bacteroidota > Bacteroidia > Chitinophagales > Chitinophagaceae > OLB11. The sequence goes on along the minus strand of CAIRSV010000098.1, from coordinate 20,874 downwards.
TTGGGTGTAGGCATCCGAAGTCTCTTTCCATTGCTTGCTTTCCTTAAGTGCTTCAGCACGCACAATCAATTCAAGTTTCTTTATTAAATTCTCCTCCTGTTCAACCACAATATCACCGATGTGTTCTTTCTTTTTTGCAAAGAAGATATCCTTTGCTGTGCAGAATCTAAACCACAATTCTTCGACACGATGTTTGGGCACCATCCCAATTTTCTTCCACTCTTCATTGAGGGCGATATAGGCATCAGTTGTTTTTTTCCATTCCGTTGAATGCTGCATGGACTCTGCTTTTTCGCAGAGGTCAATTTTCCTTGAAAGGTTATCAAGTAGATCGAGTTCGAAGTTTTCGAAACTAGCTTGTTTCCCTTTAAAGAAGGCATCCTTGGCTTTTTCAAATCGCTCCCTGAATTCTTCATTTTTCAAATCAGGGACCGAAGGCAGGGCTTTAAATTCAGCTTGAAGTTGACGAAGTTTTTCAGTGGCGTCTTTCCATTCAGCAGCAGTCAACAATTCCTCTGCAGCGAGGCAAAGAGCTTCTTTCTGCGCAATGGCTTTTTCTACATCAATTTTTATTTCGGCTTCCATTGTATCAAGCACTGTAAGCAGGGTGGTATAATCGCCAATTGCTTTCGCAGTGCACAAATAGGATTTAGTACGAACAATTTTTCCGGCTAGTTTGATTTTATCGGTAGCGGCATCGAAGTCACTTTTTACTTCGTTCACTTTTTCAACTAATTCCTGAAAACGGTCTTCGAGTGAGGCAATAATATACTCGTGGTTATTTTCTGGGAGTTCGGCAATTGAACGTTCTTCAAACCATTTATTGGCAGGAAGAAAAACGTTTTCGTCTCGGATGAAATAAAGTTGTGTGTCAGACATAATAGGAAATGGGCTAAGCGTGAGTAGATAATGTGAATAAAGAAAGCAAATGTAATTAATAATTTGGCATTTTACCAATGGCCGCGCTTGTCTTTCAGCGGGGCTAAAGCGCCCAGAACTTGTTGTATTTTATAGGATAGAAAGTGGGTAAATATGAAGATCTTATCAATGTGCTATTGCATATAGATCGATCTTTTGCATACAGACAAGGGCCGATGTCGCGGGGTAATTATGTAGATGAATGGCTAGTGTGGATTGGTCGAACTTATGAAGTTTGTGCTATCTGGAAGATTTCACGCGAATTTCGTCCGTAACCGTCATAATCGAGACCATAACCGACGACAAACTTATCAGGGATATTGAATCCGACATAATCGAGACTGAGCGGAAATTGAAGTGCATCAGGTTTATGAAGCAGGGTGCAAATTCGTATAGAAGCGGGCTGTAATTGTTGTAATGATGGGATAAAAGCAGACATTGTTTTACCGGTATCGACAATATCCTCTATGATAATGATGTCTTTGTCCTGAAGATTCTCTTCAAGTCCGATGGACGTGATGACGGTACCGGTTGACGTGGTGCCTTTATAGGAAGCTAACTTTATGAAGGATATCGTAGACGGCGTTGTAATGTTTTTAAACAAATCTGAAGCGAACATAAAAGAGCCATTCAATATGCCGATAAACAACGGATTTTTGCCTTCATAATCAGCACTGATTTGAATGGCTAGTTGGTTTATACGATCTTGTATTTCCTGTTCAGACAGATACGGAACAAAGGTTTTATCTAATACTTGGATTGACATGTGTTATTTCTTTTTTGTAGATTTTTTTCTAGAGGGACTTGCTTTTTTCTTGTCAGAGGCGCTCGCTTCTTTTTTGTTTTTACTTTTTTTTGCGGAGGCGGCTACCTTTTTATGACTACCTTTTTTTGCATCCTCCTTGGCTTTTTTCTTGCTTTCGGCTTTTTTTAATTCTGCCTGTTTGTTGGCAGCAGCTTTTTTTAGATCGCGTTTAATGCCAGTTTCTGTGACAACGACCGCTTTCTTTTCGTCTTCTTTGGTTACAGCAATTTGTTTCTGAATGCTGCGTTTTGTTGTATCAATCTTTCTGGCTGGTCTTGGACTATAGATAATCTGATCGAATTTTTTCTTCAAATCTTTTACTGAATCATTCACGTCTGTTTCATCATAGGTCCTTTTTATTGTAGGTACAACAGGCGTTATTTTTTCAACAACAGGTGCTGGAACTGTTAGCACTTCTTGTGTTGGTTCGCTCTCGCTTGTCTGTTGTTTTATCTGTGCTTGTTCGGTTATTGCTTCCGGTGTAAACGATTTATCTAAAGGCTCAGCATTCAACAATTCTTCCATACGTTTTGCTTTCGCAGCGTCGATAATATCTTTATTCTTACTATCGTTCAGTTCATTTTTTACAACAGGCTGATTTGTCTTGTTGGATGTTGAGGCTACTTCTTTTTCTGGTGCTGTATTGGTTTCAATGACTTTTTCAACAACAGGTTCAATCGTTTTGATCGGTGCCTGCACTTCGCTAGACTTGGCTTCAGCGATGACTGCTTGTTTGGGTTCAATTAGTATAGTGTCAATTGTAGTAAGCGCTGCAATGCGTTCTTTTTCAATTTGTTTTTTTTCCTCAGCCTTGATCTTAGCTTGTTGTTGCGCTTGTATTGCTTTTTCTTTCTCTTCGAATGCTAACGCAGGTACGGATTCTGTCATCGATTTTTTTTCTACTTTCGTGATGATAGTTTCAGCCGACTTGCCGTTTTCGAATTCTTTTAAAAATTGTTGTTTTGTTTTAGGCGTATCATACGATTTGTATTGCAACGTTAAGCGCTCGCCTGTTTCAGGTTCCTGACCTGGAATCAGGTTGTTGAAGGCATAGAGGCTGCTTAGTAGCATTGCTTCTTTTTGCGCAATGAGTACCATGTTTTCGTCTGCTTTTACGATATGAAATTCTTCAGTTCCAACCTTTCTTTTTTTCTCGATAAAAATAAACATGTCGGTTTGAAGCGCTTGGTCAGGTAAATCGTTCAAGGCTAATAATTTGGCATACCTGATATTCTTCTCTAGTGCTTTTGGCAAAAGGGTTTCTCCTTTTCCAACCCAAAAGCCTTTCAATCCTTTGTACATGATCGAAGGGTCGTCGATGTGCGTGAGGTTTATTGGTTTGTCTTCGCTTGGTTTGTTGTTGCTTGGTATCACTTCGCCTACGACCTTGCTTGATGTTGAAATAGCCTCATAGGTATATTGTTGAAGATTGAATTTCTCCACGAGGTCGGTCAATTTTTTTACATACAATGGATTGGTTGCATATCCAGCTCGTTTTAATCCACTAGCCCAACCAACATAGTCGGTTCTGTCAAGGTCAAAAAGAAAATGATAACGGTTGCTTTGTTTGAGAAAATCAGAATGGTCGATATATGATTGCTCAGCACTCACATATTTCCTAAAACATTCTTGTTTTTTATCATCATCGTGCAACATCGTTTCGCCCATCCAAGTTGATTTGCATTTGATACCGAAGTGATTATTTCCCTTCGTGGCTAGTTCGCTATTTCCTGCAGAGCTTTCGTGTATGCCTTGCGCAAGCGTGATAGCAGCAGGTACACCCGACCGGATTTGTTCGGCTATAGCAAGTGTTTTATAGTTGTCAATATAGTTTCTGATATCATTTTCATCTTGTGCAAAAAGAGCAACAGATAGCAACAGCATACAACAAGTCAACCATATTGTTTTTATATTCATCATTCGTTTATTTTTTTCGTGAGATCATGATACCATCCCTGATTGGCAAAAGTACACACTCGACACGTGCGTCATTCATAATTTTTTCATTATAGGCATGCATGGCTTTTGCATTTTTACTAGCCTTTTCGGGTTCAAGTACTTCGCCATGAAACAGTACATTATCGGCCAAGATGAAACCACCTTTTTTAACCTTTTCGATGACGAGATCAAAGTAATGCGAATACGTAGTTTTGTCGGCATCAATAAATACCAGATCAAATGCTATGTCAAGGGTCGGAATGATATCAGCTGCTTTTCCAATCATCATTTTGATCTTATCTGCCTGACCTGCTTTTTCAAAAAAGGTCTCACAGAGTTCATGCATTTCTTCATTGACATCGATGGTAATTAATTGTCCGTTTTCAGCTAAGCCTTCAGCGAGACAAATAGCCGAATAGCCTGTAAAAGTGCCTATTTCAAGAATATGTGTTGGTTTCAACATATGACTGATCATGCTCAACACTCGTCCCTGCAGATGGCCTGAAAGCATTATCGGCATTTCGGTTTTTAAGTGGGTCTGCCTCGTTAATTCATACAACGATTCAGACTCCTTGGTGGAATGCTGTTCGCAATATGAATGGATATGCTCTGAGGTTAATAAATGCATGTTGTGTTTGTTCAGACGTCCTTGCCTTTTTTTGAAAAAAGAAGTAATAATAAAAATGTGATCAGGCCATTGATGACCAATAGTTCGATACCGATTTTATAGCCACCAAATATACTTTCAGAAAGGGAAGAAAGTTGTTTGGCAATAGATCCGCTCAGTGTTAATTTTTTTATAAACCATTCGGCGTTGTTGATGATGTCGAGGATCAACGTTGCCATTGGTGCCAGTATGCAAAGTGGCAATACAACCTGATCACGGATGCTTCTCTTTGTTAGAATACCAAAGGAAAATAATCCTAGCAAGGGGCCATATGTATAACCTGCTAATTTTAAAATGATATCGATAATCGATTTGCTGTCGATGAGTTTGAATAGCAGCACACAAACAAAAAAGAGGATAGCGAAACTTAGATGAACGGTGATTCTTGTTTTTTTACCTTGAGCTTCGGTGATGTCTGTTTTTCGTTTTAATCCAAGAATGTCAATACAGAATGATGACGTAAGTGCCGTTAGCGCGCCGTCAGCAGAAGGGAACAGGGCAGAGATCAGACCAATAATGAATAGAATAGATACGGAAGCCGATAGTGCTCCACCGAGGGCGATAGTCGGAAATAGGTCGTCTCCATTAATACTGATACCGTTTTTATTGGCGAATAGATATAGACAACCACCAAGAAATAAGAAAAGGAAATTGACAAATAAGATCACCGTGCTGAAGGTGAGCATATTCTTTTGTGAATTTCGAATGTTGTTGACACTAATATTTTTCTGCATCATTTCTTGATCGAGGCCAGTCATGGCAATCGTGATAAACGCACCACCGATAATCTGTTTCAGAAAATACCCACCTGATTTTATATCCGAATTGAACACCTTGGTATAGCCCGCTACGTTCATCTCATGCAGGGATGCAATGAAGCTGCTATCCATATTGCTGATGATGGCAATGATACAGACGATTAATCCGAGCAGCATAAACGTGGTTTGAAGGGTGTCGGTATACACGATGGTTTTGACACCACCTTCAAATGTGTACAGTAGTATCAAAAGCAAGATGATAAATGCGGTTACGCCAAAGGGAATGCCTAGATGATTTAAAATGAATATCTGTAATATGTTTACCACCAAATACAGACGGGCTGTGGCTCCTAAGGTTCGAGATATGATAAAGAAAAAAGCACCGGTTTTGTAGGATGTCATCCCAATGCGATTTTGCAGGTAACTGTATATGGAAGTAAGTTGTAGGCGGTAATAGAGGGGCAACAAGACATAGGCCACCACGAGATAGCCGATAAAATAGCCAATGACAACTTGAAAATACTGAAATCCCATACTGCCAACCGTGCCGGGTATACTCACAAAGGTTACTCCACTCAATGAAGTGCCTATCATGCCGAAGGCCACTAGCATCCAATTTGAATTTCGGTTGCCGATAAAAAACGATTCGTTGTTGCTTTTCTTAGAAGTGAAATAAGCAACGATTAATAACAAGATAAAATAAGCGAGTACAAAAAAAAGAAGGATGGATGACGACATGGATAGAATGTGTATGCGGTAAAAATAATAATTATATTGAGGAATGAGAACTTAGTTCGTGATAAGTCGAAAGCAGCCGAATACACCGCTTAGTAATAGCCAAAATATTCCTTTGAATATGTTGCGTATTCGATATTGATTTCATCATTCACCTCAAAACGATGAAAATCATCTTCGCTTACTTCAATGCTATATTTAAGCGCATTATCAAGATAAAAGTGGTACGTGTTATTGAGTGGCATGAATTTCTTTTCAGTAATGAGCGATGATTCGACGATTTTAGTTTTCTCGTTCAAATCTTTCCTGATATCAAGCAAGCTGCGTCGATACGTGAAGAAACTGATAATAGCCGAGAAGGAAAGTGTGATACAAAGTGCTTGTATAAAGGCCTGCATCATGATATCGGTGCGCTGAAAACGAATATGATAGATTATTGCGACGATGAAGGGAATCGCCAACGATATGATCAAGACCATCTTTATGATAGTGAAATAGGTCTTGCGTTCCTGCTCATTTTTTTTGTGCATAAACGCCAATTCATCCTCTTCGAGGGGTTCTATTTTAATATAATTGCTCACTACAAAGGGCTATTAAAATAAAAGTAATTAAAAAAAAGTTGAATTCTACCGGATATCTGATAAAATATATACATTTGCACTCCTTCAAATTTTAGCCCGCGGGCGTGGCGAAATTGGTAGACGCGCTAGACTTAGGATCTAGTGTCTTAGACATGGGGGTTCGAGTCCCTCCGCCCGCACTACAGAAAAGTCTCACATCAATACGTGAGGCTTTTCTTAAACAAGGTCAACGAATCTCAAAAACATATTCACGAATTATGGCAACAGTCGCTCAGGAAAATATAGGCATCCAACACGAAAAAATTATCGTTCAGCTGACCAAAGAAGATTATTTACCTGCGGTTGATAAGGCATTGAAAACCTATAGTAAAAAAGCCGCCGTTCCTGGTTTTCGCGCTGGCATGGTGCCATTAGGCATCATCCGTAAAATGTATGGTCAGTCAGTTTTTTCAGACGAAGTGTTGCGTGTGGCTGGTGCTAAATTAGAAGAGCATTTGATTAGTAGTAAAGCCGAAATTTTTGCCCGCCCAATACCTGCCGAAAGTCAGCGACAATTGAGTTTCGATGTCAATAACCCACAAGATTATAGCTTCGAATTTGAAATCGGTACTCGCCCTCATTTTACCATTCCATTACTTTCAGGATCAGCGACAGTGCCTTTACATAAGGTAATCGTATCTGATGATATGTTGCGTGATGAAATCGAAAAGTTACAATATAAGGCAGGCGATATGACCGAGCCAGACACCATCACGTGTGAGGATAATGTGATTAATGTGGTCTTTGATGAATGTGATGCCGATGGCAACCTGATTGAAGGCGGCATTAAAAAAGACAATTCATTGATGGTTAAATACTTTACCACGTCATTGCAGCAGCAATTGATGGGTAAGAAAGCAAATGATACCATTGTGTTCAGTTTGCGAAATACGTTTGACGCAAAATTATTACCAGCTATTGCCAAAGATTTAGGCTTCGAGCCTACTGATGAGGCGGCTAAGGATACATTCTTCAGCATGTCTATCACCAAAGTTGGTTTGATTGAAAAAGCGCCTATTGGCAAGGAAATGTTTGATAAGATTTATGTGGATCGTGGTATTGAAACCGAAGAAGAATTCGCAACTGTGTTAAAGGAAGAAATTGTGCGATACTGGGATCAACAGGCAAGAATTCGTCTTCATAATGAATTGTTTGAAAAGTTAGTGCATGAAACACCCATCAATATGCCCACACAATTTTTGAAACGTTGGATGAGTGTAGGCGGTGAGTCATATAAGTCACCACAAGATGTAGAGAAAGAATATGGCTCGTTCGATCATCAACTTCGTTGGCAGCTTATCACTGATCATATTATTGAAGAGAATAAAATTGAGGTAGAGAAAGAAGAACTTGAAGATGCGGCTAGAATGCAGATTATGAGTTACTTCGGACAACAGGGCCACATGCCGGCGGTCAATGACGATTGGTTTGAACCTTTTATACAAAAACAATTGGCCGACAAAAAGTTTGCGGATGAGCTTCATAATAAAATCATCACGGATAAATTATTTTATGCGATCGAACAAAAAGTAACCCTTCAGGAGCAATTGGTGTCGTTGGATGAATTTATCAAATTGCCAAGCAGCCATCATCATCATCATTAAGTAAGCGCACGGCCGCGTTGCAGTGCTTTTTACACTGATTTATATTCATATTGTTTCTTTCCTTGACAGAAGATTGAGACGTACATTTGATGTTCTAACATCATCACGAATGAAACTAATAGGATGTCTTATGTGCTTGCTCTTAGGTTGTACGACCATCGCTTTTTCGCAAGCCTATCAACAGGAAATTGCAGCACACAGAGAAAAGTATAAGAACGAATTTCTAGAAGACGACCACAGTCCGCTGAAGCAGGACGACCTTGCTTTTCTTCGATTCTATGCACCCGATCCCACGTATATCGTGCATGCTAAATTTACCAAGGTAGACGATCCTAAGGGATTTGATATGCAAACACATAATGGTGTTATCAAGAAATATTATACCTATGGTTATGTCACCTTTCAATTGAAAAAGAAACACCTCAAACTCTTTGTTTATCAAAGTGAAAAGTTGAAAGCAAAAGAAGGATACGAAGATTATCTGTTTATTCCGTTTACTGATGAAACTAATTACAAGGAGACCTTCGGCGGCGGTCGCTATATGGATTTTAGATATAAGGATATCAAAAACAATACCCTGAAAATTGATTTTAATATCTGTTATAATCCCTATTGTGCATTCAAGGAAGGATATTCTTGTCCCATTCCGCCAAAAGAAAACGATATGACATTAGCCATCCGCGCCGGTGAAAAATTATTTGGTAAGGAAGTGGCCGAAAAATAATTTTTTAGGTGAATGATGTAATTCGTCTATGTGAAACCGATAGGCAAAAGGATTGTTCATTTTCTTGTGTGTTTCAAGGCCTTGCATTTGAAGGCAGAGAGCCAATATTCAACCTATTTTTTTGAAATCAAGTATGCAACTTACAGCCCTCAACTAGACAACTCTACTACTGATTGTATTATCTTTGCCGCATGATGTTTGACAGAACAAATTATTCCGACGACGAATTGATTTCCATTTATAAGGAGCTTTTACTCCCTCGTATGATCGAGGAGAAAATGCTTATTCTACTTCGTCAGGGTCGGATCAGTAAATGGTTTAGTGGTATTGGTCAAGAGGCCGTAGCCGTTGGCGCCACACTAGCGTTAGATGCCGATGAATATATCATGCCGATGCATCGTAATTTGGGCGTATTCACTGGACGTAAAATGCCGCTCGATAAATTATTCACGCAATGGCAAGGACGCAAGGACGGATATAGCAAAGGACGTGAGCGAAGTTTTCATTTTGGTAGTAATGAACATCATATCTGTGGTATGATTTCACATCTTGGACCTCAGCTTGCCATTGCCGACGGAATCGCATTAGCTCATAAATTACGAAACGAAAAGAAAGTATCACTTGCCTTCAGTGGTGATGGTGCAACAAGCGAAGGTGATTTTCATGAAGCGCTGAATGTCGCTGCTGTATGGAAATTGCCCGTGATTTTTGTGATTGAAAATAATGGTTACGGACTTAGTACGCCAAGCAGCGAACAGTTTATCTGCAATCAATTGGCCGACAAAGGCATTGGCTATGGTATCAAAGCGATTACTATTGATGGCAATAATATTCTTGAGGTCTATACTCAAATTAAGGCTGCCCGTGCATATTGTATAAGCGAACAAAAACCTATCATCGTAGAATGTATGACATTCCGTATGCGAGGTCATGAAGAAGCAAGCGGCGTTAAGTATGTGCCTACAGCATTGTTTGAGATATGGGGCAAGAAAGACCCCTTGATGAATTATGAAAATTTCTTGCTCGAACAACATATTCTCACATCGTCGATCGTTGAAGGAATCAGAGAAGAATTTAAACAGTATATCGAGCAAAGTCTTGAACGCGGATTTGCCGAGCCTCCTGTTGTGCCCGTAACAGAAGACGAAGTGCGTGATGTATACGCACCCTATGTGTCGTCGACAACGCCCGGATTTGATGCATTCCCTAAGAAGGAAATGAAACTAATCAATGCCATCACTGAAGGACTTGATGAAGGAATGAAACATCATTCAAATTTGGTATTGATGGGTCAAGATATTGCGGAGTATGGTGGTGCATTTAAAGTCACGGAAGGCTTTGTTGAAAGATATGGCAAGGAGCGTGTACGCAATACGCCTTTATGTGAGAGCGCTATTGTTGGCGCTGCGCTTGGCCTATCAATCAAAGGATTCAAGTCAATGATGGAGATGCAGTTCTCCGATTTTGTGACAGTAGGCTTTAATCAGATTATCAATAACCTGGCAAAAATTTATTATCGTTGGGGGCAGCAAGCGGATGTGGTTATCCGTATGCCATCAGGTGGCGGTGTTGGCGCTGGTCCGTTTCATTCGCAAAGCACTGAGGCGTGGTTTACGCATACGCCCGGTTTGAAAGTAGTGTATCCGTCCACACCGGAAGATGCCAAAGGACTGATGATTTCAGCGTTGGAAGATCCGAATCCGGTGATGTTTTTCGAACATAAAGCCTTGTATCGAAGTATCAGCGGTTTGGTGCCCGAGGGATATTATACAATTGAAATTGGCAAGGCTAAAAAGGTACAAACCGGCGACGACTTGAGTATTATCACCTATGGTAGTGGTGTGCATTGGGCACTTGATTATGCCAAACAACATCCTGAACTCTCCATCGATATCCTTGATTTACGCACCTTGCTTCCGTTAGATTATGACGCTATCAGAGAAAGTGTTGTACAAACTGGGAAAGTATTATTGCTTCATGAAGATACCCTCATCGGCGGTCTCGGTGGTGAAATCGCAGCATGGATCAGCGAGCATTGTTTCGAACAGTTGGATGCGCCTGTCATGCGCTGTGCTAGCCTTGATACACCTGTGCCGTTTGCGATTGAACTTGAACAGAATTTTATGGCAAAAAGCCGTTTAGATTCGTATGTCAAGAAACTGATGCAATACTAAGTTAAATACGACTGTTATCATGTGAGGCCATGTAAACATAATGGCGCATCATTATCTTGGCTAGTAGGGTGCTTCCGAAGCCAATAGCGCAATAGTAAAAACGCAAGGGTTATAGACTGCATAGGCTACTGAGCGTTTAACATTTAGGTGCTTCATCCATTACATTAGATCGAGAAGTTTATCGACAATTCGATTAAAATGTTGGACTTCTTCTTCTGAAATTTTATTGAATATAGTAGCAGTCTCAACACCTTTTTCATCTATTGTTGATAGAAGTTGCATTGCTTTTTCGGTGATTAGCACATCCGCATTTCGCTTGTCGACATCATTTGTTTCTTTGGTTAAATAATCCATTTTTTGAAGTCGGTCAACTAATCTTGACACATCACTCATTTTATCCAGCATACGATCTTTGAGCATATTAATATTGGCTGGCTTCGGATATTGGCCACGCAGGATACGAAGGATATTGTATTGTTGCAACGTAACACCATACTCTTTAAAATAAGCTTGCTGTGAACTCGTATAACAATACGCCAAATAAAGAAACCCTACTTGCGCCTTCACTTGTGGCGATGTGAACGGAATATTTTGCTTTATAAGTCTTTCAAGATTATTATTCATTTGGTCATGACGTTTTCAAGATAAAAGAATACTCAATAATCAGCAGAAGTTTGCTAGCTAAACAAATAAGCCACATCATCCTTCGTCAGTTGTTTGACCATATTACTGTCGTCGGCAATGATGTCTTTAACCAAGAGATTTTTCTTGTCTTTCAACAACATAATTTTTTCTTCGACTGTATCCTTACAGATATAGCGATACGCAAATATGTTTTTGGTTTGGCCAATACGATGTGTTCGATCAATGGCCTGTTGCTCAACTGCCGGGTTCCACCACGGATCAACGATATATACATAGTCAGCAGCGGTAAGGTTAAGACCCATACCACCCGCCTTGAGTGAAATTAAAAAGACACTACACTCTTCATTATGTTGAAACTCCTGAATTGCTTTCTCACGTTGAATGGCTGTATAACTTCCATCAAAATATTGATATGCTATAGCATGTTCATTCATTTTTTCACGTATCAACGCGAGCATACCGAGGAATTGCGAGAAGATAAGTACCTTATGGTTTCCGATATTTTCTTGTAGTTCACGTACCAATTCATCAAGTTTGATACTGTGATTCGCATACTTCTCTTCTTCATTGAGAATGGCTGGCGAATCGCATATTTGTCTGAGTTTCATCAAGCCTTGTAAAATGGCAAATTGCGATTTTTCGATGCCTTGATTTTCAATGGTACCTAATATTTTTGAACGATACAGGTTACGATAACTTTCATAGATCGCACGCTGTTCTTTACCCATTTCGCAGAACATCGTGATCTCAGTTTTTTCAGGTAAATCTTTTGCCACTTGTTCTTTGGTTCGTCGAAGCAAGAATGGATAAATAAGTTTCCTTAGATGTTGTTTTGTTTCCTCATCTTGAAACTTGTCGACTGGTTTCGCAAATTGCTCTTTGAAAAATTCTTTACTTCCAAGCATACCTGGGTTAAGAAAATTCATTTGAGAGAATATATCAAATGTATTGTTTTGCATTGGCGTACCACTCAGTGCGATACGATTTTTGCAGGTCAAAAGTTGCGCCGCTTTCGATACCTTACTTGTTGGATTTTTTATGGTTTGCGATTCATCCAAGATGACATAATCAAGATTGTTTTTTATAAAAAGTTGTACATCGCTTCGTAGGGTACCGTAGGTTGAAATAATGATATTATACTTGTCGAGATCTTCATGTTGACCAGTGCGGTTTGGTCCATGATGAATCAAATAGCTGAGTCCCGGCGTGAATTTATTGATCTCATTTTCCCAGTTGAAAAGCAGGGTTGTAGGGCAAATAACCAAGGCTTTTAATTGCCCGTTTTCATTCTTGTAATATTGAAGAAAGGTCAATGTTTGTATCGTTTTCCCAAGACCCATATCATCGGCCAATAATCCGCCCCATTTGACACTATCTAAATAAACAAGCCATTGAAATCCAGATTCTTGATAAGGTCTGAGCTCAGCTTTTAGTTCAGTTGGTATCGGAAGCTTTTCGTATTTCTCAGGATTGGTATTTAATAAGATCTCTTTTTTCTCAATCAATTCTTGTTTGATCTCTTCATCGTCAATCATGTCATGAAGTTCATCGATGACAGTGAAATTATATTTACTGACACGAAGTGATTTGCCATTGCTATCGGCCATCTTGAAGAGCAACGAAAATTTCGCGAGCCATTCTTCAGGCAATAAACCAAAACTGCCATTACCAAGTGGCACATAATTTTGCTTGACAGCAAGTGCTTTTTGTATCTCAGATAAGTTGGCGACTTGTCCATCGAAATCAATTTCAATTTTTGTATCAAACCAATCGAGGTTCGATGAAATATTGACTTTCGTGGTAGGTTTTGATTTATGGATCTTGAAATTTTTCAGTTGATCATAACCGAAGACGTCTACTTTTTCTTCTTTCATCTTATCAAAAAACAAGAAGAACCAATTTTTCTGTAAGGCGTATTTCGAGTGGATTGCGAATTGATGTTCAGCTTCTTGCACCCTCAGATGAGTATGCAAATTTTGAAGTAATTGAATGAATGTATTTTCAGCTTCCTTATGACGCTGAACAATCACCAGCTTGCCATCCTGATAAATGGAAAGGGAATGATCTTCGCTCCACGTCACATCAGTGCCGTGGTAATTAAACATTGGCTTGATAACGAAGTACGATGTTTGTTCGCCGAGCAACACCGAGCAAATCGGAGCGATGTCTTGACGATATTCGACCAGTTCTTTATCGAAGTCGATGTCATACATCTTACTCATCGGAATCAGTTTGTCTTGCAGATACGTAGGCCAACGTTCCTGATCTGTAATTTTGTGATCTTCTAATGAGGCGAGTTTGCAGGCATCTTGCGCTTTATGAATCAGATAAAGTTTTTTATCCAACAGATACAGCAATGGATTTCCTAATTCATTTTTATCAAGTGACACTAATTCGCCATTGATGTCTACGCACAAATCGGTATGCACATCGCCGGTCGATGCTTTCTTTCCTTTGGCTTTTGATTTACTTCTGTAGACAGTAATAGAAGGCTGCAGTGAGTTATCGACATAGGTCAATGGCACCAATGACGTTGTTTTGTATGCTTTCCCTTTTGGCAAAAGATATAAGGGATTGAAGGTTCGCAGCGACGAAAATAATTTTAATAATTTCGGATGTAAATAGTCAAAGAGTGATTCTTTATTTTCCTGCGTCCATTCAGTTTGATTGTGTATGATATTCTCCCACAAATCGCCGAAGGGTGAGTTTTTTGCAATGTATTTGGCTGTCTCGGTATTCTGTACCTTCCTCACCATACTCATAATGTCCCTGTCTTCTAATGTAAACTGATCGGGTGAAATATATTTAGAGGTATCTAGTTTGGTGACGGTTCCGGTAAACGCTGTTTTGTCTGCATTCAATTCACCTTCAATTAAATCAATAGCGAAGTAAGGATATTCCTTTTCTTGTAGATTCAGCACGACCCCAAGTCGCTTGGTATTATTTTTTTGTTGAATGACAATGCTTGCCGGTTCCCTGCTGATTTGTTCGCGGGTCAATCCGGTATTTACTTTTTTAATACTGGTATCAAGTACCTTCAATGTAGGCTTGCCATCGAGATAGGTAAAATCAAACTTGCCTGTGAGATCGTCTTCTAAACTATATCCGTAAAGCGAAAGCAATTTATTTTTCTGACTATCCCAATTCCGGATGGTGTCAAAATAAAGCGGTCCATGATTGTTTAGCAGTTGAAGAAATAAGGCTGTTTTATGTTTGCACAAGGCGTGTTTCGTTTCGTCACAAGTGCAGGATGTGTCAAACGACTTATCATCATTTCGTTTGATCTTCAGATTGACTTTTTCATCACTGATTTGAAGAATGGCTTCAACTTTTTCGTTTTCAGCACTACTGATTTTTGCTTTATGTTTCTGTGCAATTTTTTCGGCTTCTTCAAACAGGTAATTTGACGTAAACAGCCGTAATGATTTTAAGTCAATGACTTTCATACGTACGACGGTATGTTTCTGATCGAATACTGCTTCAGACGCATTAAGTGTCTGATTGACAATCATGTCATTTAGCTGAAAAAGGGCTGCTGCCTCATGTCGGCAAATCTCGCCCATATTATACGGGCAGGTGCATCGTGCTGAAAGTGTATTCTCGTCGTGGTATTTCGATATGGTGACATTGTATTGATTATAATACATGTCGTTCCTCACTTTAAACGTAATTTGTCCGGTGAATTCGTCACGCTTGATCATCTGGACACCTCCCGTAAGGAAGATCCGTTTGCCTCGGCGAATGACTTCTTCAGCACCCGAACTATAAATATATTTTATTAAAGGAGATAAGGCCATGGAGCGAAATTGTTGTTTCTGTTGATACAAAATTGCCCTTCTCCTTGTGAAAAAAGCAATCAGCGAAGTTAAGGTAAAAAGGCCGTATCGGCTTGATTTTATTTTACGTTGGATGGTATACAGCCCACTGCGAAAGGACTTAAGGGCTTAAAATATATTTTGCAAAGCCAACTTAATTGCCAAATTTTGCATCATGCTCAAGCGAATACTCTTTATACTCTTTATGGCATTGTCGGTTGGACAGGCTATTGGTCAATGTTCGATGTGTACCAAAACCGCTGCGTCATTGGACGATAAAAGTGCCCGCGGGTTGAATGCCGGCATCTTGTATCTAGCGGCTTTGCCCTTACTGATGATGGGCTTTATCGGATTTAGATGGTGGAGGCAACACAAAGAGTAAGCCACATCAACAACATTAATTCATCAGTAGAATATTCACACTTCGTTGCAGCACGTTGAATGCGATTTCGGCCATGAGGTTTTCCTTGTCAAGCGTTGGATTCACTTCAGTAATTTCAAAACAACAGATCTTGTGATTTTGCATCAGACTAGCGAGTAAATCCTCTGCTTCTCGTTCTTTTAATCCATTGGGTACCGGTGTACCAGTGCCGCGCGAAATACTGCTATCAAGACTATCCACATCAAATGAGACATAAATATCGTCGCATTGTTTGAGCGTCAGTAAGGTTTGTCGCACGACATGTTCGACGCCCTTTTTACGGACTTCCGAAACCGGAATAATTTTGGTTCCCAGTTTTTTTAGAATATAATCTTCCTCTTTTTCAATGTCACGAAGAGCGATATACACAATATCTTCAGGTAAGACCTTAGGGCATATCTTTCCGATATTCTTCAATTCGTTCCAAACCTTTAAGGTGGCTTCATCGGGATGGTGTACCTGACAATCTAAATTATCTTCGGCCAATGAAATAGCGAGTGGCATACCGTGCATGTTTCCACTTGGTGTTGTGTACGGCGAATGAATATCGGCGTGGGCATCTATCCATATCACACCTAAACGACTTTTAGGTTTTGCCATTTTAATACCAGCGATGGTACCGCCTGCGCTGCTGTGGTCGCCTGCTAAGACCAATGGAAACAAGCCAGATTTTAAATTAGTTTCTACCGCTTTGGCCACACGCTCATACATAGTTTTTACACCTTTGATACGCTTGGCATACGGGCTTTCAACTGGTTCATACAACAAGTTATTTTCGGTTTCAACGACATCGCTTGGAAAGTTGACGAAGAAATTACTCATAAAATCAAGCGCTGCAATTTTTAATGCATCCACGCCCAGACTAGCACCGCGTGTACCTGCGCCTATTTCAGATTTTACTTCAATGATTTTGATATTTCGCATAAGGCACAAAAATACATTTCTTATTGAGTGTCTGTACAAATATTTGGATTATTAAGCATTTCTAAAAGTAAGACAGATTTTATTTGGGCGGCACACACGCTTTTCGCTCCAAGTCCGCCCACGCCAAAGCACGTGGTGCGGGCTTTCCACTTCAATCGTTGCCGCAATACACCCAACGTAAGATGGGCTTCGTCGCCTTTTTATGGGAAGTCTGCCATGACATGAAGAGCCACAGACATACAGGACAATTATGATTGTCTTCTAATCTGTGCATCTGTAGCTGCTTATTTGAATGTAATCGAGAGAATTCCTAGTCACGCAAAGGCGTGATTGAGGGGTATAAATTATTTGCCACAGATTCGCAGATTATAAAAATTAATCGAGTGAATCAATCTGTGCATCTGTAGCATTTATTTGTATTTGATACCTAGAGGCTTGCTCCGGGGTAATTCATTTTTAAGAGACCTTGATGACTTTAAATACCGTCTCCATCCAGCAGATTACCTAAGCCACCGAGTAGGCTTCCTTCTTCCTTTCGGCGTCCAATCGAACCATAGGCAATGATGCGTGAAGCCAGTCGGCTAATGGGAAGCGATTGCACCCACACAGTGCCAGGGCCGCGCAAGGTTGCAAAGAAAAGTCCTTCGCCACCGAAGACCACATTTTTAATACCTCCGATAAACTGTATATCGAAATCGATATCTTTTGTATACGCCACCACACATCCGGTATCAATTTTTAATACTTCGCCGGGTGCCAAGGTCTTTTCAAACACGTGTCCGCCTGCGTGCACAAAGGCCAGTCCGTCTCCTTCGAGTTTTTGCATAATGAAGCCTTCGCCACCAAAAATGCCTGTACCTAGTTTGCGTTGAAATTCGATGCCGATGCTCACGCCTTTTGCAGCGCATAAAAAAGCATCTTTCTGACAGAGAATCTTACCGCCATAATTGACGAGATGCAGAGCGATGATTTTCCCTGGAAAAGGTGATGCAAAATGCACTTTCTTTTTCCCTTGACCAATATTCGTGAAGGCTGTCATAAAAAGACTTTCACCTGTGAGCAGGCGTTTTCCGGCCGAGAAGAGTTTGCCCATGAATCCGCTCTCTTGCTGCGATCCATCGCCAAAGATGGTTTGCATTTCTATGCCGTCATCCATCATCATAAAAGCGCCACTTTCACCAATAGCAGTTTCATTGGGGTCGAGTTCTATCTCGACATGTTGCATCTCTTCTCCGTAAATCGTGTAATCAATTTCGTGTGCGTTCATTGGTTTTATTTTTTTGCAAAAGTGAAAATAAAATAATTCCATTGGAAAAATTCTTGATAAGCGGTCATAATCAGGTTGGAATTCAGTACATTTTTGTCATCATATCAAATTTCGTTGTATTTTTCCAACAAAATTAGCGCTGCATGCAAGCACAAAATATGATCAATTGGTTTGAAATAGCTGTGACCGATTTTGACAGAGCAAGAAAATTTTATGAAACTATCTTCGGTATCGAGATGAAGACCACTGAGATACAGGGATACAAGATGGCTTTTTTCCCAAATGAAGACGATGGTGTAAGTGGCGCTATCTGCTATGGTGAAGGATATATTCCAAGCGGCGCAGGTGCACTGTTGTATCTCAATGCGAATCCGGATGTGAACCTTGTGCTAGATAAGTTAGTACAAGCCGGAGGAAAAATCATCGTACCTAAAACAATGATTGGTGAAGACGCAGGATACTATGCCTTCATTGTCGATACGGAAGGAAATAGAATTGCATTGCATTCAAGCAGGTAGATAGGGATGCGAAGAAAGCGATAAGGCCTAGGTTGGTCTTGAATGTATCGTGCAATGCGAGGAATTTATTTCATCTGCCTTTTAACTTTATTCAACAATGAAAAAGACTTGTACTTGGCCTGGCAATGATTTGCTGATGCATCAATATCATGATGACGAATGGGGTGTTCCGGTGCACGATGATAAAAAACATATTGAGTTTATCATACTCGATACCTTTCAAGCCGGACTCAGCTGGAAAACAATCTTACACAAACGAGAAAATTTCAGAAAGGCCTTTGCTGATTTTGATGTAAAAAAGATTTCAACTTTTGATGAAGAGAATATACAACATCTATTGCAGGATGCGGGTATCATTCGCAATCAGTTAAAGATACGAGCTACTGTCAGCAATGCCATTGCCTTTATGGCGATACAGAAAGAATACGGAACATTTGACGACTATATCTGGCAATTTGTCAATGGTAAAACAATTCATACTATGCATGCCGATCAAATAAATATTCCGGCTACGAGCAACGAAAGCGATGCGATGAGTAAGGCCTTATACAAACGCGGATTTAAATTTGTAGGATCTACTATTTGCTATGCCTATATGCAGGCTGCCGGTATGGTCAATGATCATTTGGTAACATGCTTTCGGTATCAGCAAGTAAAGAAATGGTAAGCGCTCTGCTTACTGAGCCTACAAGTTACTTTCAAGGCGACTTGATGGTATTAATTTCCTCTCACGAGTTTTTCGCCTTCTAATTTCACCAACACATTATGCGCATTAATTTTGCAGCAATATTCCATGTCGTATTGCAACCCAAATTTCGATAGACGAAGAAAATGCGAACTGTCTTGTATAAATCCATAGAGGTCCGCCTTTGCCTGACGATACAGATGAGTAGCCGCGCGGGTGCTGTCGCAATTCATGTCAAACTGCTGACCGATGGCATCATACACTGCTCCGGCAAATAATGAATCTTCAAGATTGTATCGGTCTTTCCAAGAAGCACAAGCTAATAACACAGGTTTATTTTGCCTAGACAAATAATCGCAAACGGCACCTAAATTGAGGAATGAACCCGTGATGATTTCACTCGCATCACTGCACATATGGAGCAAGCGCGTGCCATTGGTGGTGGTGAGAACAAGCGATTTTTGTTCGATAAATTCACGTGGATATTCCAAGGGCGAATTGCCATGCTGCAAGCCCGGCGCTACCTGACCATCACGTTCACCGGCGGTGATTGAGTTTTTGATTTCAGTACCCAGGCGAATACAATTGGCCACATCGTCGACGGGGATGATTTCAAGAGCGCCATTGTGTAAGGCAGCCGCAATTGTGGATGTTGCTCTAAATACATCAATGATGACTACAATACTTTCACTGATATCATACAGATGCAATAAGGAAGGCGAGAGACAGGTTTCAATTTTTGGTAATGCCATGTCGATTAAATAAATGTTTTACAAATAAGGTAGGCCAACAATTGCCCAATCGCACCAACGATATAACCACTGTACAATTGACGTTTTTCGTGTGCCTGCAAGTAAAGGCGCGAAGCCCCTACACAGCCAGCTATGAGTATTGAAAGTAAGGTGAGTAGCGCCGATAGATGTATGTTGTGGAACATACAGCTAATTGCAAATACAACCACACTGCCCCAAGCACCGGCATGCAGACTGATTTTGAAAAAGATGGTTGCCAGAAATAAAAAGACCGTGGTAAGAAATACGCCTAACAGGAAACTTTGTAACAGCATCGGTGCCTGAAACTGATGATGAAATAACCAAAAGGTCCAGAAATAAAATAACATGGAAGCGATCAAGGGGCCATAACGTTCATTGGTGCCTTGCATCAACATAGAGTCGATAAATTTTAGGCGCCATAGTAAAAAAACAACCAACAAAGGAAAGGTAATTGTGATATAACTGATAATGACAAGCCACCATGCCTGTGTTTTAGCCGGCACACCAAAAAGCAAATCAGGTGAACATACCAATAGAAAGGCGTAGATCATGGCCGGAACAAACACCGGATGGAAAAGAATGGAGACGAACCGAGCTGTTATCCTCGCGGGGGAGTTAGTTTTTTGCACGGCGCAAAAGTAATTTGAAAAGTTGAAACTGCGTGAATTACTGAATTAGGTTATCCATTCATTTATGCACGATAATCTGTCTATCGTTGATGATAGCGGCTTTCAACGAAAATTAAAAGCAAGGCTTGCTTTAAAAGGAATGCGCCGTCGTATGTCACTACAAATGAGTATGTGATGGTATAAAAATAGCATCAAGGTATGGCAGTCACGACTGCAATAAATAGGTTGTGAACGAAATTTTCCTATTGCTTGGG
>CAIRSV010000097.1 GCA_903881265.1 uncultured Bacteroidota bacterium | reverse complement strand
GTCAGATGGTCGAGTATTATGGTTATTCGGGAGCGCACATTTGAATGATTATATAAGTGCAACAGGTATGATTAGTTGCATGCCTACTGCTCATAATGCAGCGATGACATCCAACAGTAGTTTTGTTATGACAACACTCAATGTTGGTGTCAATGATTTTATTCCAAGTAATGAAACCAATACTTGGTTTGCTCCATTGCATGCGTATCAGTATGCTGACACGGTGTTTGTATTTGCGAAGAAGATGGGTGGTCTGCAAAACAACAGAACCTATGTGGCTAAATTGCATTTTCCTGATTTGCAATATCTGCAAATTGATTCATTTTTGTTTAACAACACAAACTACGGATATACTTGTTTCACAGATACAGCCAAAGGGTTTTGTTACGTGTATGGTCTGTTTCAGCCTGATATACTTTCTACTAACCAACTCTACTTTGCGCGTTTTCCGATGAATAGTTTGCATGATAGCTGGCAATTTTATAGTGCAGACCTTTGGGTGAATCTTCCTTCACAAGCAACACCGATAGCGCAAATTCCAGGCGAGAATTTTTCTATTCGACAAGTGAAAAATAAATTTATTCTGTTGACACAGTCCGCCGGTAAGGCCTGCAATAAAGGCGCTGAAATCTATTCGCAAACTTCAGCCAATCCTTGGGGTACCTTTCTAAATTATCAGTTGCTGCATACGATCACAGATCAACTCGATAGCGTGTCGCCTGTAACGTATGGAGTGACCTTGCATCCACAATTTTTAAATGCCGATAATGAAGTGTTGATCACGTATGCTATGAATGGTTATTCGCCATGCATTTCAACTTGCACAGGTGGATACGATAACCCTGAATATTACAGGGTAAAGACACTTCGCGTGGGGTTGAAAAAAATTGATCCGGCTTACAAGTAAATAGGATTAGCTGCTGATTTATCCTTATCGAATTTCAATCGTTCGTTTTTCATTATTCCCGAAAATATATGGATAATACATCAGACTACATTTCGCAGCAGGTAGTGTGAAACTTCCTTTTAGTATAGGCTGCATATCAATGACTAATTGATGTTGGTCCATAGAAAGTTTACTGTAGAATACCACCATTTTATGGTTGAAATATTCAATCCTACATCCTTCAGGTTGTATCTTATTTATGACACGTATGCCAGCAGGAATTGGAATTTCAAGCATAACATAATCACTCGAACGATAGGCGTTCACCGTTACCTTCATTTGACAAGGGATGCCTGCTTGAAGTATGTCTTTGCTTTGCTGCTGCTGGATAAACGACGTAGTGACGCTGAATAACGAGTCTGATTTCGTTGGGTTAAAAACCACATATTCTTCAGCAGTATTGACAAACACATTGCCACCAGTATGCTTTACTTTATACGAGGTGCCTGTAATCGGAAGTGCATACGGAAATGTATTGATTTGCAACGTATCATTGATAATTACTTGTGCGGTGATAGGTTTGTTTCCTGTGTGCTCAAATGAACTTGTCAAAGCTTCTATCATATTGGCCTTCGCATAGGTATTTAGATTCTTTTCAAGCTGACCGTTCGTGAGTTTGTCTTTGAAAACGTTTAGCCATTCATCACCGATAGATGAATTCGCAAAGATGAAGTAACCCACAAACATCGCTGCTTTTGGATCATAAAAGAAATCGTCATAGTAAGGGCTCTGCATTTGATTATTCATTTCAAGAGAAAGCGCGTATAAATCCGTTGCATCAACGTTGCGCCCAATTAATTCTGCCACCTTGTAGTAATAAATTTTATCGCTCGTTTTTAATTCATTGATTTTTATTTTTGAAAAAGCGGTCTTCATTGTATTATCAATCACATTCGTTTTTTGAAAAACATACATTGCATACAATTGATCAGAGGTTGAGAGCGCATAGAAATTAGCACTAATTACATTGCGTGCCGCGTTGTAATTGCTATTCGAATATCCGGCTATATCGGCGCTGCGCAAGACATCCATAGCGTAAATAGTCATACGCCAATTGACCGATTCGCGTTTCCACCAACCCCAAGTGCCATCGGTATTCTGGTCATTCGATAATCGGTTGATCAGATTATAAATCGGGGGTGTAAGATTTTCTTTCAATCCCATAGCCTTGTTTATTTTTTCCTTGCAAAGTAATGCCTTGAGTTTTGATGCGGTTTGTTCAACACAACCATATTCGTAGTTGTTTAGATCATTGATCTCTGCTATTATTTTTTCATACAATGTATTGTTGAGCAATATGTTCCCTTTGATACCGTTGGCAAATTTCAATGTATAGGTACTGTCTTTTTCCATCATGACGTGCTGATTGGTATGAAGTTTGAAGGCTGAACTCAACACTTTAATATCTCGCTCTTCGTCATCTTTATATGTTTTTTCAAATTGCAAACTCGCCTTCCAATGGATAGAATTTAAATTGTCTGCGCTTAGTAAGATGGAATCCACATACTCGTTTTTGATGGAAACTTCCTTCGAGCTCATCATCTTGTCATTCAGTGAGATGCCAACAGTAACCTTCTTCGCATCTTTTGTAAGATTTGTGAATTTTGCTTTAGCATACACTTTATCATTATCCCAAATAAAGGACGGAATGATACTCATACTTTGTAAGGGCTTATATACCTTCGTTTCAGTCGAGTCGATGCCGTGTAACCGATGTTTTCCCATCGCAATCATAATCGATTTCCAAGTGGTGATATTATCAGGCAATCGGATGTCAAAACTTGTCTTGCCTTGTTTATCGGTGATATGATTGGGTTCCCAGAATCCAACATCATTGAATTTTTTTCTTGATTGGCTAATATCACTATTGTTAGCGACATCGTTTATCATATTGTCGTCGGCATAGAGTGTGTTGTTTCTGTACTGTTTACTTGAAACCGCTTCATCTGTTGCTTCTACGGTGGACCATGAATACGTGGATGTACCTTCATTAATCAGTACTTCAAATGTAGCTGCCCCCACATTCATTGATGTATAATTCATTGATGCAGCACTAAGCTCAGGTGCACTAGCGTACATGGCAACAGGCGCATAATTTACACGTTCGTCCTTATTCATTTGTTGATTGTATACATTGCCCCTAAATGCACTTATGTCATCCGTCATCTTCATGATATTTACACTATATTCTTTATTGGTTTGCGGTCTTCGTGCATCGTTCAACATCATGAAAATGTGCAGCGTGTAATACATTCCCTTATTGAACCGAATGCCATGCAGTACGATGGGTTGATAACCCTCCTTGCTAAATATAATAGTGCAGGTATCTTGCAATGATGGGAAAGGAATATCAATTTCATGCTTGTCGACTAGCGATATCTCTGTCACGTTCTTAGAGCCCGCAGAAATAGTGATAGATACTTGCTGTAATGGCTCACGTGTATCTTTGTCATAGATTCTAATTTTAAATACATCATGCACTGCTTTATTTCTGAAGCACATTAATCGAAAATCTTGATTGATAGTTTCAAGTACAGGTTTTTGAGTGTCAGATTCATTCATGCCGGCGTTCAATGCATAGTCATATCCTTGCTGCATAAACGTAACAGGAAATTGCAGCATCTGATACTCGGGATGAAATACTTTGATTTGATAAGATCCCGGAGGTAGATTCAATACTTCAAATTCTCCGTTTCTATTTGTATACGCGCCTTCTTTAAACTTGCCATTGACTTCTAACAAGATGATGGCATTAGGGATTGCTTGCAAGGATTTGTCTGTGATGATGCCATGCAGATACGGATTACTGCGTGTGGGATTCTTGACTTTGGTAATGACTTCCGCTGATTCTTCCGGAGGAAAGTAAAAAGGCAAGAGAGGAAGTTTTGTGAGGTCGCTATATATTTTTAATGGAATGGCTAATCGTTCGTTGCTGATTTTTTCTGATGTAAATAAGGCAGGGTTGACATAAAATTCATCATGATTTTTTAAGGAGATATTTTTCATAATGAGTAACTTTTTGTTACTCAATAAAAAATAGAGATCATAGTTTCCATCTGACGCATAGACAGGAAACCCATACAGATTGTTTTGTGGAATATCTGTCGAAAAAACACATTCTTCTGCTTTGGTATTATTAATAACCCAAAGCGCCTTGACGATGCAATTCTTTTGCATGTTTTTAATCTTAATCTGAAAATAATTTCCAGTGTTTTGTTGTCTGTAATTCTGCGCATAGACTGGCTCAGGCTCTTTCTTAGCAGCCTTTAATGCATCCTTATCAAATTTCATATCCACCGCTTGTGCTGCGGGTTTCACTGTGTCTTGTTTTAGCAACGCAGCTAACTGATAATCTTGTAATTGGTTTTCATAGAAATTAAAAATTACACCTTTGATAGGCCCAATATTCTTTGTCGTGAATTCTTTTGTAAAGGCATCATAATAATGCGCATATTCAGGTGATATGATCAAGGTATGGGCTTTATTTTTTATCTGCAAGACAGCGTTCGTTTGATTTGTCAATGGACCGAATACATAAAATGCATCACCGTCTACATTCAGTACGTTTGGTTTTCTAGAAGGTGTATAGTAAAATTTTGCAGTACTATCTTTTTTGTTTCTGACACTCAAGGTGTCAAATGCAAATTGATTGGTGAAAAGCAATGAAGCATACAATACCTTTTTTTCTTCCGCATTAGGCTGTGCAGTCGGTAGTGAATCGGTTATAGTAATAGTGCCATTTGATTTGG
>CAIRSV010000096.1 GCA_903881265.1 uncultured Bacteroidota bacterium | reverse complement strand
TGTGTGCTAACCAAGTGCCATGTATCTTGCTGTGAAGCATACCTTTCTGTGGCTGATTTGTCACATAGTTTTCAAGAAGGTCAAAAAGTCGTGTAGTGGGTTGCATAATGTAGGATTCAAGTTATTTAGATAGATCATTGGCATTTCGATGGGCCGTATTTGCGTGTTTTTTATGCTGGTAAACTGACCTTACTAAACTGCCTGCGCTATATCGGACACGAAGCGATTCACGAGAACTGATAACGAAGATGTTATAGACTGATGTTGACAATGCTTGCATGACCTTTCACACAAATTTAGAAGAGAAATTGGTTAATTAATATATTTTTTATCATATTGCCGCAGGCAGGTATATTTACAACATGACGAAAAAGCAACGGTACGAATACATCATTGATTATTTTTCACATCATGCACCTGACGCGGAAACAGAGCTTATGTATGATAATCCGTATCAGTTGTTGGTGGCTGTAATTTTATCGGCTCAATGTACCGACAAGCGAGTGAACCTCACTACACCAGCCATCTTCGCCAGCTATCCTGATCCGACGAGCTTGGCAGAAAGTACGCATGAACACCTGTTCTCGTTGATAAAAAGTATTAGTTACCCCAATAACAAAACCAATCATCTGATCGGGATGGCTAAGATGCTAGTGGAAAAATTCAATAGCGAAGTGCCGTTGACGGTTGCTGAATTAATTCAACTTCCAGGTGTGGGACGCAAGACAGCCAATGTGATTACCTCTGTTGTTGACAACCAACCTAATATGGCGGTGGATACGCACGTGTTTCGAGTATCTGCGAGACTTGGACTTACCATCAATGCCAAAACGCCCTTGCAAACCGAGATGCAACTAATTAAACATATTCCGACTGAGTTGGTGTATAAGGCACATCATTGGTTGATATTACACGGACGATATACATGTTTGGCACGTCAGCCTAAGTGCGATCAATGCGGCTTGACGACAGTCTGTAAATATCTTGAGAAGAAAGGCAGGAAGTAATCATGTGGCTTTTATAACACGACAAAGAATTTGAATTCATTCTTACCGCGTTTAACGGTCACGGGTATTCCTCGACCTTTTTGTAATTTATTCATGGCTAGCATGTAATCGTCAAAATCGATAATCGGGAATTCGGCTAGTTGAAGGATGATATCATCCGCAAGCAATCCTGCTTTATCGGCCGTCTTATTTGTAACACAAAAGGCAATTCGAATACCGTCTTCGGTAAAACTATAATCGGGTACGATGCCAATATTGCTTTTGAGACTTTCCAGTTTTTCAGCCATATTGAATGTTTCGGTGAATACCGGCGGCCTTGCTTGTCTCTCTAAATCGCAGATGATTTTATAGATCATATTATTAATGTCAACTTGCGATGCGTAATTAATCTTATCGGCATCATCGCTTGGTTTGGCATAATCACTGTTATACCCTGTATTGAAACTAAGTAATGGAATATTTTTCTTATAAAAAAATGAATAGGCTCCATAGCCTACACCTGCGCTATCGACGTTGAGCACAAACGCTTTGTTATTGCTTTGAAGGAGGCTGCCCCAAATCGGCGAAGTGCCTACACCATTGACGAATAAGGCTTTGCTGATCTTGTTGAAACGACCAAGCATATTCAAATCAATAAGGCTGCTAAACGACGATATATTGTTGCTGTTTTCTTTTAAAAATTCTTTTGCACCGGCATCATCGAATGTTGATCCTGATAAGGCAAGAAAGAGAAAATTATAACGCTTTAAATCATTGGTCTTGATCATTTCGGCCAACGCCAATAAGGATGCTACTCCGCTAGCATTATTATTGGCACCATTATATATTGCTCCATTCACACCGAGATAATCATACGTTGCTGTCAATACAATTGTCAGCGGCGCATTATTATCGATCATAGCCGCTACATTTTTAGCCGTGAGATTGGCATCTTCATAACCGAGTTTGGCATCGATATCAATCCAATCTTTTTTCATATTGGGTTTGATAACAGATTGATAGGCTTTATGATTAATCACCACCACAGGTGCAGTGAGCGATTCGTAGGACGGATGATTGATGACATTGATGTCTTTCGTAGCGTCCACATCATTGAAAAAAATGACTGAAGTTGCTCCGTGCGCGATACAATCCTTGGCTTTTTCATAGAGCAACTTAAAAGGCGCATTGCTGATATCGGCTTTGATTGCTTTCATAGAAATCATCCATACATTATTTGCTTCATCAACAAAAGGAAGCGCAGCACCTCTGATTTTATCGCCGTGGCTGTAAGGCATATGTATAACATCTGCACCGATAACAAGCTTTGTATCATTCACTTTAAAATACGCGAATGAGCCTACCTTGATGCCGTTTTTTATAATGAAATCCCATTGATATTTTGCCTGATAGGGAGCGATGCCTAGGTCGTTGAAGCGTTTCGTGATATGATCTGCTGCGAGTTGTTCGCCACGGAAGCGTTCTCTGAATCAAGCCCGAATCAGAAATCGCTTGCCGACATGCACGGTCAACGATTGCTCTTGCCGAAGAATGAAGCGATCTGGCCGTCGAAGATTC
>CAIRSV010000095.1 GCA_903881265.1 uncultured Bacteroidota bacterium | reverse complement strand
TTTAAATTTTAATTAATTCCAAATATAAATAAATGGAAAAATTAAAAAAAGCTATTGGTCGTAGAAAAGAAGCCGTAGCTCGTGTTTACCTTTCAAAAGGGAACGGAAAAATTACAGTAAACGATCGTGACTATAAAGTATACTTCCCGATGATGTACCTACAAAATCAGGTTGAACTTCCTTTGAAAACAATACAGGCATTAGATAAATATGATGTCAATGTCACCGTTGACGGCGGCGGTACTAAAGGTCAGGCCGAAGCTATCAAATTAGGTATCTCTCGCGCCCTTTGTAATATGGATGTTGAAATGAGAGTAGCACTGAAACCTGCAGGATTACTTACACGTGACCCTCGTGTGGTTGAGCGTAAGAAATTCGGTCATAAGAAAGCCCGTAGAAGTTATCAGTTCTCTAAACGTTAATCCTTTGGATGTATGTCTTGACATTTTTTGTCCTCAGACCTACATCACCCCATTTGAAAACAAACAAATTATAATAACACCGGACAGATATCCGGTAATTAATAAAAAAACAGCATGTCAGAAAATACAAATTTACAACAGCAACTTTTGGAAGCAGGTGTTCACTTCGGTCACCTTCGCAAGAAATGGAATCCTAAAATGTTGCCATATATCTTCGCTGAGAAAAAAGGTATTCATATCATCGACTTGAATAAAACAGTCGAAGGATTAACGGAAGCAGCAGCCGCTATGAAACAAATTGCTAAGAGCGGAAAGAAAATCCTTTTCGTGGCTACTAAAAAACAAGCCAAAGAAATCGTTACAGAATGTGCACAAAAAGTAAACATGCCGTACGTTACCGACCGTTGGTTAGGTGGTATGTTGACGAACTTCAGCACTATCCGTAAGAGCGTGAAGAAAATGCAAAGCATCGAAAAAATGCTTGAAGACAGCAGCATCAGCATCAATAAGAAAGAGCGTTTGACCTTAGCACGTGACCGTGTGAAAATGGAAAAAGTATTAGGTGGTATCTCAGCAATGAACAGAACCCCTTCTGCGATCTTTATGGTTGATATCTCGCACGAACATATCGCATTGGCTGAAGCAAAACGCCTTGGTATCACTACCTTCGGAATGGTAGATACCAATAGCGATCCAAACAAAATCGACTTCGCTATCCCAGCAAATGACGATGCAACAAAATCAATTGCTATCATCACCAACTATATCACTGCCGCTATCATCGAAGGTCTACAAGAAAGAGAAACTGAAAAAGACAAGATGGAAGATGGTGAAACAGAAGAGTCTGATGATTCAGAAGTAACATACGACGAGAACGGTATCGCTTCTTCAGCCGACAATGGTAAAGAAAAAACCGCTCCTCGTAAAAAAGCAAGCGGCACAAGAAGACCTCCTGCTAAGAAATAGTCTATCGGTAGTTGTTATGTGAAAGTGGTCAGGCATACTGTCCTAACGTTCGCTTATACCATCTACCTCAATTAAATTCTACTAACTTATAACTTTAATACAATGAGTGAAACAACAAATATAACCGCAGCAGACGTAAATAAGCTGCGTCAGACAACAGGCGCTGGTATGATGGATTGTCGCGCCGCCCTGATGGAAACAAATGGTGACTTTGAAGCCGCTATCGACTTCCTTCGTAAAAAAGGTCAAAAAGTAGCTGCTAAACGTAGCGACCGCGATGCAAAAGAAGGTTTGGTAATTGCCAACACATCTGCAGATCATAAAGTGGGTATCATTATCAACTTAACTTCTGAAACTGATTTCGTTGCTAAGAACGAAGACTTCATCAAATTAGGATTGAGCTTCAGCGATACCGCAATGAGTAACAATTGCAAATCATTAGAAGAATTCAAAGCGTGTGCTTACGAAAACATGACGATCGAAGATAAGATCATGGAAACAGTCGCTCGTATCGGTGAAAAAATCGATGTGACTGCTTTCGAACGCCTTGAAGCTGAAAGTATCGTTTCGTATAATCATGCTGGTTACCGCGTAGCCGTATTGGTAGGTTTGAATAAAGCATACAACGAAGCCACCGAAGCAGCTGGTAAAGACGTGGCAATGCAAATCGCCGCTATGAACCCTGTAGCCCTAGACCCTGCGTCTGTGCCTGCAGAAACGATCGATCGTGAAAAAGCAATCATCATGGATCTAATGAAACAAGACCCTAAGATGGAAGGCAAGCCTGAAGATATGTTGTCTAAGATTGCTGACGGTAAAATCAACGCCTACTTTAAAGAAAACACCCTACTTGTGCAACCTTTCGTAAAAGACGGAAGCAAAACGGTAGCTGAATATCTGAAAAGTGTGGATGCCGATTTAACTGCAACTGCGTTCACGCGATTGAATATCGGATAAACAACGACTCAATAAAGTATAAAAAAGCCATTCGTTCATCGGATGGCTTTTTTCATGAGGGCAAGGTATTTGCGACGCTCTGTTCAACCGTGGATTCATTCTTCATCGCCCATGCAAAATGCTAGCTAAAAAGATTATAACCTTTGTACATCCAATGATGACCTATAAAATGACAATAAGTAGATGACTATGAACATCAAGTCATTCGAGGTACGTGAATCAATTTCAATACATGTATAACATCTTGCGCCCCTAAGCTACTAACTCGCTTACCCCAATGATAGTCGGCCATCCAATGCGAGCAGAAAAAAGTCACACCGCGGCAGAATGACTTCAAGCAAAGTCTCATTTAAAATAAATCTCAATTCTCGGTTACCATGACACTCCTACCTCATGGCTAAGGAATGAAACAAGTAAGCAGACTGAAGGCCATGCCATAAAATAAAAAAGGCTCATGAAATTTTCATGAGCCCTATTCACTATTTCTAATGCTATTATTTCTTTGCGAACGTTTTGATTTTTTCATACAATTCATCTTCACCGCCTTCTTCGTAACCGCTATGCTGATAGACCACCTTACCGTTCTTATCAACGATGATGGTAAACGGTACATTCTGGAAATTCAACGCGCGTTTTAAATCGCTATTCGGATCGGTATAGGTAGGGAAAGACCATCCTTGCGATTTGGCATAGGTCTTCACCATCGCTGTAGCGCGTGAGTCGTCGATAGAAACAGTCATATAGTTAAAATCCGTTTCTTTTTGCCATTCGTCCAACTTAGTTTTTACATTCTTAATTTCTTGTTTGCATGGGATACACCATGTGGCCCAGAAACTGACCATCGTCACTTTTCCTTTTTCAAAGGCTTCGTTGAACGAAATTTGTTTGCCGTTTAAGTCTCTTACTTTGGTAGTTGGCAATTCCTGATTTTGAGCAAAACTCATGAAGGAAAGCAATACAAGCGTTACGGCGGCTATGATCTTTT
>CAIRSV010000094.1 GCA_903881265.1 uncultured Bacteroidota bacterium | reverse complement strand
GAAGATTCCAGCACTCTTCAGTAATCTCAAACTCTTTTCCTTATCGATGTTCATCACTTGGATCATCGGACCATTTCTTATGTTTTGTTTATCGGTTCTTTTTCTGAACGACTATCCCGAATATATGCACGGATTAATATTAATCGGGATTGCACCTTGCATCGCCATGGTGATTGTATGGAACGAACTAGCCGAAGGCAATCGCGAATATGTGGCAGGCTTGGTTGGCATCAACAGCATTATGCAAGTCTTGTTTTTCAGCGCCTACGCCTACTTTTATCTGACCATCATGCCACCACTTTTTGGTTTGAAGGGAATGGAAATCAATATCACGATTTCACAAATTGCGAAGACGGTGGGGATTTATCTTGGCATTCCGTTTGTGGCCGGTGTCATCAGCCGATATTCGCTGATTCGCCTGAAAGGCGAAGAATGGTTTAATCAAAAATTCATTCCGAAAATTTCTCCGATAACCCTGATCGCGCTGCTATTCACCATCATCGTGATGTTCAGTTTAAAAGGGAACCTGATCGTGCAGATACCCATGGATGTCATACGTATTGCCATTCCGCTGGTAATTTATTTTACCATCATGTTCCTACTTACATTTCTCTTCGGGAAACTGACTGGTGCGGATTATGCGCAGAACGCTGCCATTTCGTTTACAGCGTCAGGAAATAATTTCGAACTGGCGATTGCTGTTGCCATTGGTGTTTTCGGTATCAATAGTGGAGAAGCCTTTGCCGGCGTCATAGGCCCTTTGGTAGAAGTGCCTGCACTAATTGCATTGGTGAATGTGGCTTTCTGGCTTCGCAAAAAGTATTACAAGAATGAAGAAGTGATTGCAGTGAAATAAAATCTTGCACTCCCATTTCTAACAACTATTTTTGAGCAGTGGAAACAAGAACCTTTATCGGATATGTCAATTTTCAGCGTCGCTTTTTTAATGACCTTGTCTACACATTACTACCCTTATATAGCCTTATCGCATTCATCGTCATTCGCGGTTTTACAACACTTGATATCTTTGGCGTAACGCTGTATACGCTTGTGTTAGCGTTCCCCACGTATGAGTATCTTCGATATTGCAAACCGTATATGTGTGCTATCGAAATCGACGCACATAAACAATTCAAAGCCAACGTATACAAGTACAACACATTGGAAAAGCAACTTGATATTCCGCTACACGAACTTCAATTTACAGTACAGAAAATTTGGTGGACGCCTCTCAATTCGCTTGAATTAGTAATCTATCATCGCGAACAAAAGTTGATTACACAGCGAACCTTTGGCGAATGGGGTGACTCAGCATTTGAAGAATTATTAGCGATGGTTAGTTATGCAAAGCGAACTCCGATGATTTCATAAAATGGCCACGCTACCCTAATCCATCGATCATCTCATTGTCGATTTTTTCGAAGAAATGCATTGGATTAAACGTCCGCCATTTTTCATCTTCAAGGAATGAAATATAGTTGGTGATGCGCGCTTTCTTAAAATCGTGTTGTGTCTGATCAGGTATATTCACAGCCGCTATCCATCCACCTTCCTCCTTGATATCGTCATACCATTCTTCGTAATACGAATCATCGTCGCTGTGAAAATTTAAGATATTCTCTCCTATGAGGATGAACTTGTATATATGCCGAGCAATGAGCAAGTCAATGATATTTCGTTTCAATGTTTGTATATCATTCTCAATCGCATCATTCCATTCACCCATCAGTTCAATAATAGCGAAGTTATAATCGTAATCGACAAACAAAATTTTGATATACAAGGTTCTTGAATCGATATCATCCCATTGCGGATGTATATAGTAGTTGTACACAGTGTTTGAAAATTCAAATTCACTGTATTCCCGTCCATAAAACGGAGAAAGCTCATCTTCTTCTGCTGTATACAGATGACGCCAATTGTAGTATGGTTCTATGGTATGCAAAATTCAGTTCTTAGGCGCAAGGAATAAGTAAAGAGAGGTTCAAAACGAATATTTTAGTGGTTACGTCATGCAAGGCTGCAAAGATGAACATTGTACTTTAAAATAAACGTTTTTTAAGGTCCAATTTGGAAAAGGGTTGGATACGAAGATTTGCTTTGCAATTGCTTTATGTTGTCGATAGAATCCTTCGCTGTTTTGCGACGGGGTTATTTTTTGCCACAGATTATCAAAGTTAGCAAGACAAAATAATCTGTGCATGTATGGCCTTCATGATAACCGATACTTCTTGTCAATTCTTTTCTTTTAGTATACCTATCATCGCAGATTCAAAAAAGAAAACTATAACGTCACATACCCCATCAATCCGTGGATGCCGCCTTCGCGTCCGAAACCGCTTTCCTTATAGCCACCGAAAGGTGAAGTTGGATCAAACTTGTTATACGTATTTGCCCACACCACGCCAGCTCTCAGTTTGGACGTAAGGTTGAATATCTTGCTGCCTTTATCGGTCCACACACCAGCACTCAAACCATATGGAATATTATTAGCTTTTTCAATCACTTCCTCAATCGTCCTGAAGGTTTGTATAGCTAATACAGGTCCGAATATTTCTTCCTGTACAATGCGATGACTTTGCGACGTGTGAAGAAAAATTGTCGGCTTACAAAAATAACCTTTTGAAGGCAACGCACAATTGCTTTGATACATCTCAGCACCTTCTTTCTGACCAAGATTCAGATAGTGTTTAATTTTTGCTAATTGCTCTTTACTATTGATAGCACCGATGTCGGTATTCTTATCCAACGGATCACCGACAAGTAATGTTTCCATTCGTCGCTTCAATTTCTTGATCACCAATTCAGCAATATTTTCTTGCACAAATAAGCGCGAACCTGCACAACACACGTGACCTTGATTGAAGAAAATTCCATTGACAATACCTTCTACGGCCTGATCGATCGGGGCATCATCGAATATGATATGCGCTGCTTTGCCACCGAGTTCGAGCGTTGCTTTTTTATTTGTTCCAGCAATTGCTTTTTGAATATATTTTCCAACCGGCGTGCTTCCAGTGAATGCAACTTTATTGACCAATGGATGATTGACAATAGCGGCTCCAACATTACCAAAACCAGTGACGATATTGACAACCCCATCAGGCAGACCGCTCTCCTGAATAATTTCAGCTAATTTCAACGCGGTTAACGGAGTAGTTTCTGCAGGCTTTAGTACCACAGTATTTCCTGTAGCTAAGGCCGGTGCAATTTTCCAGGCGGCCATCAGCAAGGGAAAATTCCAAGGAATAATTTGCCCCGCAACACCCAAGGGTTTAGGATGTCGATTAGGAAATGCATACTCAAGTTTATCGGCCCATCCGGCATAATAAAAAAAGTGATTACAAGCCAATGGAATATCAATGTCGCGGCTCTCACGAATTGGCTTGCCTCCATCCATACTTTCAATCACGGCAAACTCACGCGCGCGCTCCTGCATAAGACGGGCAATGCGATAAATATATTTTGCTCGCTCCTTGCCGGGCATTTTCCCCCAGGTCGTATCATACGCGGCTTTAGCACTTTTCACCGCAAGGTCGATATCCTTTTCATTGGCTTCGGCTACTTCACTTATTTTTTTCTCTGTAGACGGACTCACCGTAGCGAAATATTTTTTAGAACTTGGTTTGACAAATTTTCCATTAATAAACAAATCATATTGTTCTTTAATCGAAATATGATCGGCGCTTTCGGGCGCAGCAGCGTAAGCCCAGGTAGTGTTTGTCAAACGCACGTTCTTTGCAGTTGTGGATTTCACTGTTTTTTTTTGTCCCGATTTGACAGCAGGTAAAACCGTCTTCGTTCGTGTTGTCTGTTTAGTGGTAGCCATATAGTTTTCTAAATATCTTCGTTAAATGTGATTGAATTGTTTCTTGTTTAAGTGCCTAGTCGTTAGGCACCTTAATCTTTTGAAATATAATCTGCGGAATAATAAACGCCCATTTCTTCTTTCGCCAATTGCATCACGATATCGTTTGCCAAGCTGCTTGCACCAAATCGAAACCATTCATTCGTCATCCATGCATCGCCAAGGGTTTCGTACAACATCACTAGATATTGAAGGGCAATTTTTGCGGTTGAAATACCACCAGCAGGTTTCATTCCAACCATCTTGCCTGTGGCGTCATAATAATCACGAATAGTTTGTAACATCACATATGTGACGGGCATTGTGGCTGCAGGCGAAATTTTTCCTGTGGATGTCTTGATAAAATCAGCGCCTGCTAAGATGGCTATTTCACTGGCTTTTCGTACATTTTCAAGGGTACTTAATTCGCCGGTTTCAAGAATCACTTTGAGTCTAGCGCTACCGCAAGCCTCCTTAATAGCCGCAATTTCATCGGACACATATCCGTAGTTTCCTTCAAGAAACTGACCGCGGCTTATCACCATATCAACTTCATCGGCGCCATGATCAACAGCCATTCGAGTATCGGCAAGTTTTATTTTCAAGGAACTATTTCCGCTTGGGAACGCAGTGGCTACGGAGGCTACTTTGATGGTGCTATTCATCAAACTTTTCTTTGCCGTCTTCACATGGTTGGGGTATACACAAATAGCGGCTACGCTAGGTAAATGAGTCAAGTTGTCTGCGATATGCTGAGCTTTATAACAAAGTTGTTTCACTTTGCCTTGCGTGTCTTTTCCTTCCAATGTTGTGAGGTCTATCATACTAAGCGCTAGTTTGAGGCCTTGTACCTTACTCGCTTTTTTGATACTTCGAGTATTGAAACGGGCAATACGTTCTTCTACACCAAGTTGGTCTATGCTGATCGTTTGAGAGAAATGCATCATGGTTCAAATGTACTATTTATTGTCAGCAACACGACCCGCCTCTAAGCGCTATAGCGTAAAATATAAAATAAACTATTTAAGTTTAAAAAGTTTCCATAGTTTTGCGCCGTGCAAGATCAACAAGAAATCATTATAGCCGCCTTCAAGCAATTCAAATTGCTAGGCTTCAAAAGCGTCACGATGGATGATATCGCGCGTAAGATCGGAATATCGAAGAAAACCTTGTATGAATTATTCAAAGACAAAGACGAACTAGTGCTTGAATGCATTAAGTGTATGTTGAATGATAATCAAGCTCAAACCGAAAAGGCCTTAAAAAACTCCATCAATGCCATCGATCAGGCTATCAATATTTTGATGATCATGGAAAAAATGATCAGAGGTATGAATCCTGTATGTTATCTCGACCTGCAACGATTTTACCCCTCAGCCGCAAAATATCTAAACGACCATAAAGATTCATTCATGTTTCAATGCATTTCAGATAATTTGAAACAAGGCATTCAGGAAGGTTTTTACAGAGAAGATATCGATATCGAAATTATATCTCGATTCAGAATGGAATCGGCTCTCATTGTATTTCAACACGACCTATTTCCGCAGGAAACCTATGATATTGTCAAAGTAAACACACAAATTTTTGCGCATTATATATATGGCATTGCTAGCAGCAAAGGCCATAAGATGATAGAATCCTACCTTAAAAAAATCAACAAATAATATAGCATGAAAAACAAACTTTCCTTACTCGTACTATTGGTGCTGCTGGCTGATATGGCGTTGGCGCAAAACAATACAAAAATGTCTTTGAATGATTGTATCGACTATGCAATCAAAAATCAAACAAGGCTGAAGTCTGCCAAACTCGATGAAGAAATTACAACGCAAAAGAATAATGAAATCATTGGTATTGCGCGACCACAGATTAAAGCCAGTGGTCAGTTTCAATACTTGTTCCTTCTACCAAAACAACGCGCATCATCAGATGCCTTTGATTTTAGCTCAAGTCTCTCGTTTTTTAAAATTGATACGCCTGCGTATATGGCCTATATGAGCCAACCAAAAAAGAAATACAGCGAGTTGCAATTTGGTTTGCCCCTTAATCTGTCTGCTGGTATACAAGCTTCGCAGCTCTTATTTGATGCGGGTGTTTTTGTGGCCTTGAAGGCAAGAAAAAGTTTGGAAGAATTATCCATCCTAAACACCAAACGCACCGAGCAAGAGGTTCGCGAATCGGTCTCTAAAGCCTATTATAGCTGCATCATTGCCGAAAAAAGAGTGACGCTATTGGATGAAAATATAACCTTACTTTCTTCGATTGAAGATCAAACTAAAAAACTGTTTGAAGAAGGTTTTGCTGAAAAAATTGATGCCGATCGACTCACTGTTCAACGAAATAATCTTCAGATAGAGAAACAAAAAATCCAAAACCTAATTGAGTTAAGTTATCAGTTGCTAAAATTTCAAATGGGTATGCCATTACAAAATGGTATTCAGTTACAAGATAATCTAACGATTAATGAAGTGAAGAGTGGTTTAGAACTTGACCAAGTTGTTAATTACAATAATCGTGTTGAGATGAATCAGTTACAAACAGCAAAAAAACTGAATGGATATGATTACGAGCGATACCAAAAAGGATATCTACCTTCTGTCGCCGCATTACTTTCGGGCGGATATGCCACACAAACACAATCGATACAAGATCTTTTTAAGTATTCCTATTTCCCATCAGGTGCATTCGCTGTCAGCGCATCCGTGCCAATTTATGATGGCAATACACGTCGTTCTAAAATGAATCAGGCGAAGCTTAGTATGCTAAAAAATGAGAATGATATGGACGCCCTTCGACAGGCCGTGGACCTCGAAAGCAGCAACGCTAGAACGCAATTAAAAAACAGTTTAATATCACTTGAAAATCAAGAGAACAATATTGAACTCGCAAAAAAAATATACAACATCGCGCAAAAAAAATACAAGGAAGGTGTTGGCACCAATATCGAAATTATACAGGCAGAGACAGCGCTCAAAGATGCGCAGACTAGCTTCTTTAATTCATTATATGAAGCGGTCATCGCAAAAATCGATTATCAAAAGTCACTTGGCTTATTAAAATAATATTCAAATAAAATCAATCATACACGTATGCATCATCAAGTAAAAATCGCTTCACTTTTTATCCTAATGACAGCCACAGCCGCTTGCGGAAACGGCGACAAGAAAAAAGACAGCAAGGCAGAACTTGCCAAATTAAAAGTTGAACAAAAGGAAATACAAACCAAGATAACAGCTCTAGAAGCTGCGAATGGAACCAAAGACAGTGTTCGTAAAGTGCCGGTTCTTGTTACCTCAATGACACCCACTGTATTTACCAATTACGTCGATGTGCAGGGACGAGTAGATATCGATGAAGTAGTGAATGCCATTCCGGAAATGCCCGGTATCATTAGCTCCATCAATGTGCATCAGGGACAAGCTGTTCGCAAAGGTCAAATCGTTGCGACGCTTCGTTCAGAAATAGTCGATAAAGGAATTGATCTAATCGATCAGCAAATCAGTTTTGCCAAAACCATTTACGACAAGCAAAAGCGGTTATGGGATCAGGAAATCGGAACGGAAATTCAATTGCTTTCAGCCAAGAATAACTATGAAACCTTACTGAAGCAAAAACAATCAACCTTGAGTAATAAAAGTTCATTTAATGTTTATTCGCCTATCAACGGTGTTGTTGATGCGGTTATCGCAACGGTTGGTCAATCATATGCATCACCGATGAACCCACCAATTATTCGTATCATCAATACCGGCAAATTAAAAGTGAAAGCAGAAATCGCCGAGAACTATGCCTCGATTGTACGCACAGGAAGCACAGCCAAACTAATTTTTCCTGATATTCATGATAGCCTGATCACGAAGGTAGCTTATGCCGAAAAAATGATTAATACCATCTCAAGAACCTTTGCTGTTTATATTCCATTGTCATCAAATACGAAGTATCAACCTAATATGATGGCCAAAGTAAAAATTGCAACGTATCAAAATACCAAGGCCTTTGTGTTACCGATTGGCGTGATTCAAAAAACAGACAAAGGTGATTTTGTATACATT
>CAIRSV010000093.1 GCA_903881265.1 uncultured Bacteroidota bacterium | reverse complement strand
GTTGATAGCTTATTGAAATATTTGAAAACAGATATAAATAACCCCGTAGTAAAAAATTTATTGAAGTCCAATGAAATTTTGGTTGATAATTCTTTTAAAAAACCTATGTATTTTAAAGAATGGAGTCCTATTTGGCTCACTTTTGCCATCTATGCCTTGATTATTGGTATTGCCTTCGCATTTATGTTCAAGCATAAGCATAATCCGCATGATGTGGAGACGATTGCCCATTAGCAAATAAAGCGGGCACAAAGAAAGCCACAGATTGATAAATCTGTGGCTCATTTATAATAATGGGAAATAAGAATTACTCTCCTGTAAACACCGCTTTACGCTTTTCCATGAAAGCCGTTACACCTTCTTTCATATCGGCTGTGCCGAAACATTCACCAAACAATTTGATTTCATTTTCAAATCCGTCCGGTGTTCCAGCATGATTCACGGCATCAATGACTTTTGATAAGGCCATCGGTGATTTTGTATTGATCGTATTTACTATCTCGATTGTTTTTTCAAGCAATGTATCAGCCGTTGCTACATAATTCACCAAGCCGATTGTCAATGCTTCATTGGCATCTACCATACGCGAACTCATACAAAGTTCCATCGCACGGCCCTTACCTACTAAGGATGTCAATCGCTGAGTACCACCATATCCTGGGATCAATCCGAGATTTACTTCAGGTTGACCAAATTTTGCATTGTCACTTGCCAATCTGAAATGACAGGCTAAGGCAAGTTCACATCCTCCGCCTAAGGCAAATCCATTCACAGCGGCAACGACAGGTTTAGGGCAATTTTCAATTTTGGTAAAGACTTTTTCCTGACCGATACGACCTAAAGACGAACCACCCGCTGCATCCAATGAAAGGAATTCGCTAATGTCGGCCCCAGCAACAAAGGCTTTAGCACCAGCTCCTGTTAGTATGACACTTCGAATTTCTTTGTTTGTATACACCTCGTCGAATGCGTTGCTTAAATCAGCAATCACGTCTTTGTTCAAGGCGTTCATTTTATCAGGGCGATTAACAGTAATGATTGCAATACTATTTTCAATGCTAAAAAGTAAGGTATTAAATTCCATCGTGTGTTATTTTAAGGATGATTTTTTATGATTAACGTGCTGTGGGTGAATACGTTTGATGTATTTTATTGCGCACGTAAGGTGTTGACATACTCTTGAATATAGCTAGCAATGTCGCCTGTGTTGGTACCCGGACTAAACAAGCGACCCACACCCATTTCGGTTAGAACCGCCATATCATCTTCAGGAATAATACCTCCACCAGTTAAAAGGATTGAATGGAGATTTTTTTCTTTCAATAAATTGATAATGGCAGGGAAAACGGTCATATGCGCGCCTGAAAGAATACTAACTCCAATAGCGTCAACATCTTCTTGTAGTGCAGCATTGACAACCATTTCAGGTGTCTGCCGAAGGCCGGTATAAATTACTTCCATACCTGCATCTTTGAGTGAGGCTGCTATGACTTTAGCGCCTCTGTCGTGTCCGTCAAGACCAACTTTTGCGATTAATACCCGTATCGGTCGATTGTTCATTCGTAAAAAAGTTGCACAAAACTACCATAATTTACGCAGAAAGGGAACGATATCGGTCGACAAATTAATTGAATGGCAATAAAAGCAAGACTGTAACATTGGGAATGTCATTGGAGACTAAAGCCTCATTATATACTATTTGAATGTTCGACTGACTCCTTGATGTTATCCTCTTCGTCTTTCCAATAACACCATCATCATTAGACCGAGCTTGATACGTTCTTCCTCACCTTGTTCAAATAGGTTTTCTTTTATCAAACTAAATTTTCGTCCAAAAAAAGACGCATTCTTGGTAAAACTGCAAACCAAGGTGCCATCGGGTCGCTTTACGGAATATGAAGGATTAAAGAAATAACCGGTGAGCATGCCCACGATCGGTATTTCGCTTAGTAGGGTGTCGCATACTTTGACCCAAGGATTTTTTTCTTGTATTAGCAAGTCCTGTATGTCGTTTTCATCGTACAATTCATACGAGGCTTTCCAAATCGATTTCCAACCTTTACGGACCAATTTACCTAAATTAATTCCATCGGGATTGTGGAATGAGAACACGGTATTGAAATCGAGCCAACGATCAGCTCTGATATCATAGGCTAGTTGGGTTTCACTCTCATCGGTAAACACTCGAACATGCTCTTTGAGTTTAAACATTTTCTGTTTCACATAGGCACGAGTGGCGCCAGTGCTGTCTTTTACTGCAAAGTCATTGTGAAACGTGGCGATATTAAATTCAAAGCTATACGGATAAAGTTCGTCTTGAAGCATAGATTAAAGTTGCTTAAAAGAATATTTCAGTGAGTTGATGCAGGTGTTAATAAGTATAAAAGAATGAGGCCTAAACGAAGCGGTCATTATTGAGCTTCTTTGTTTAATCTGATACGTTCTTTTAACTGACTATGTATGAATAATGAGTTGATCGACTTATTTTCATGCACATTGCGTATGGCAATAGAGAATAATTCGGCTGTACTCAGCACTTTGATTTTAGCGCATTCTTGCTTTAATGGGATTGTATCGCACACTACAAGTTCTTCCAATACAGAGTTCTGAATATTCTCATAGGCCTTGCCACTCAAAACAGGATGTGTGCAAAAAGCTCGCACACTTTTAGCGCCTTTATCCATCAACATAGCCGCACTTTTAGTGAGGGTTCCGGCGGTATCGCAAATATCATCGATCAAGACAACATTTTTATCCGTTACATCACCGATCACTGTCATGGCGGCAATTTCATTGGCACGTTTTCGTTGCTTATCGCAAATAACCATATCAGCACCGAAGTAACTTGCCACTTCGCGCACTCGATTGGTACTACCAACATCTGGAGAGGCAAAGGTTAGGTTATCGATAGTTAATTTTTCGATATACGGAATGAAGATCGCCGAGCTGTCCATATGATCAACTGGAATATCAAAAAAGCCCTGAATTTGCGGGGCGTGAAGGTCCATTGTCATAATACGATTAGCGCCAGCTACAGTGAGTAGGTTCGCAACCAGTTTGGATGCGATACTGACCCTTGGTTTGTCTTTTCTGTCTTGACGGGCAAAACCGAAATACGGAATAACTGCTGTAATGTAACCTGCAGAGGCTCTTCTCGCCGCGTCGATCATCATCAATAATTCCATGAGATTATCGGTCGGTGAGTAAGTGCTTTGAACAAGAAAGACATAATTTCCGCGGATACTTTCGTTAAAAACTGGTTGAAATTCACCGTCACTGAATTTCTGTATGGCTGATTTTCCAAGCTCTTGGCCATAATAGCCTGAAATACTTTCGGCAAGGTCTAACGTGGCATTTCCTGAAAAGATTTGAACTTTGGGATTCATCATAATATTTTTTGAGAATTAGGTGGGCAAAGGTAATGATGCTTGCATCTTAAAATGGTAACATTAATACACAATGTGAATAACTTCGATAGTTTGGCCTCAGACACTGCTTAACATTAAAACAACGCAGTTTCTTCGCGAGTTACGCGCACAATAATACCTTTGTGACAAATAATTAAAATTGATGAAAAAAGTTACGACGTTGCTGATATGGATATTGATTTCG
Organism: uncultured Bacteroidota bacterium; assembly: GCA_903881265.1. Taxonomy (GTDB): domain Bacteria; phylum Bacteroidota; class Bacteroidia; order Chitinophagales; family Chitinophagaceae; genus OLB11. Next base: position 5,249 of record CAIRSV010000093.1, on the reverse strand, counting down.
TTTGCAAGTGTGAATGCGCAACCATTTGATAATGGAATTGGGGTTCATTTTACAGGGATTGATTTTTACGGACCTCAGACTGGGCATTATTTTTTTGCCGATAAAATGAATGCGATGTCTTCAAAAAACGAACGTAAACTTTTGTGGGATCCGTCCATTCGACTGAGTTACTGGCATACATTCAGTAAACATATTGACTTTAATGCAGGCGCTAATGTGGCTGCCTTGCAATATCCAATGACTAAAAAAGATTCGAATTATATCTTGACTAAATCGGGCACGACGACGATAAAAAATCAGATGCCCTTTATCGCAATTGATGCTAAAGCAATTTACAATATCTTCACGAAGGATCAGTATATGCTAACACCTTATGTGACGGTTGGGTTGAGTGGTTCCATTCGAGAAAATAAATTTGGTTTCGATATTCCGTTGGGAATAGGCGCTAGTCTTGATCTCGGCAAAGGTATCTTTTTGACTGTAGAGTCAGATTATTATGCAAGAATAAGCAAGAATAATCTGAATCATCTCACACATAGCATCGGCATGGTCTATTGGTGGAAATCGCATAAATCAGATCAAAAGCCGGAAGTTAAATTACCTGAACCGCCATTGGTGAAAGATACTGATAATGACGGAATTCCTGATACAGAAGATGCTTGTCCACTCAAACCGGGTAAACGAGATATGAAAGGTTGTCCAGATAAGGATGGTGATGGTATCGCAGATGATGATGATATATGTCCAGATGTAAAAGGATTGAAGATCTATAATGGTTGTCCTGATGCGGATGGCGATGGTATTTCTGACAATAAAGATAATTGTCCAACTGTAGCCGGGACATTAAAATATCAAGGTTGTCCAATACCTGACACAGACCAAGACGGCTTCAATGACGAGGTTGATAAATGCCCGACAGTAGCCTCAATGGTGAATCAAGGTTGTCCTGAAGTGAAGGCTGAAGATAAGAAAGAGGTTGATATTGCTGCACAAGGGATCTTCTTCGAAACAAATAGTGCTGTGATTAAAAGCGCATCGTTCAAGAACCTTGATAAGATTGTAGAAATTTTGAACCTAAAATCAACGTATAAAGTTGACATCGAGGGCCATACAGATAATTCAGGGTCTTCGGAGAGTAATTTGGTGCTATCGCAACAAAGGGCTGATGCGTGCAAGCAATATCTTAAGGATAAAGGAATCAGTGATGCTAGAATTAATAGTAAAGGATATGGCGACACACGCCCTACTAGTGACAATGCAACAGCTGAAGGTCGTGCAAAAAACAGACGAACTGAATTCAAGATAAAAAGCTACTAGGTAGTAACTATCAGAATGGTAATACGTTGATACGTGCTACGTTTTTGAATATCTGGATGAAAACTACTACCGGTAAACCTCAAAATGGCAAATCAATACTAGATTTTCCTGTTTGAGTGAGCGCATAAACAAATCGTTAAGAAAATAACCTTAAAAAAGCTAACAATCTGCAATACATTTACGTCTTGTGAAAAATATAAAATTTATACATATGAGAAAGATGATTTTTTTGGCCATCATTACCTTTTGTTCTTTTCAGATGACAGCCCAACAAGCGAACAAACCCTCTATGCAAGTAAAAAATGAAATTGAGGTATTGAAAAATGCTGATTTGAATTTAAGTGACATACAGATTTTAAGAATTACCCAGGTTTTGATAGGAGAGGAGCAGATTCTGACTAAGAATCTTCGTGTACTTGAGGGTAATAAATCACTTATTGCTCAACGAACCAAGGAATTGAAATTGAATAAGGTAATTAATATCAAAGGCGCCTTAACTGAGCAACAAGCTGAAAAATTTGACGCGTTAAAGCTTGCAGATAAATTTTAATACCAGAACACGCAAATCAAGCTTTCTCGCAAGGTCGTAATCTATTAAAGTTATGCAAAATAAGATTTATTTAACCGGGCTACGTAAAGCATAAACTACATTTACCGACACTTGTCCAACAGGCTATAATACCAAGCATCTAAATATCCCAACCAATTAAATTTCACGAATATGAGACAACTAAAAATAGCGACCCAGATAACCAATAGAGACAGTCAAGCTGTTGAAAAATATTTACAAGATATCAGTCGAATACCAATGATCAATGCTGAAGAGGAAACAGTTTTAGCGCAGAAAATCAGAATAGGAGATTCATTAGCGCTTGATAAACTCGTTAAATCCAATCTTCGATTTGTGGTATCTGTTGCTAAACAATACCAGCATCAAGGATTAACATTGAGCGACTTAATTAATGAGGGCAACTTAGGATTGATTAAAGCGGCCCAGCGTTTTGATGAAACAAAAGGATTTAAATTCATTTCATACGCCGTATGGTGGATCAGACAATCGATTCTGCAGGCATTAGCCGAGCAAGGGCGACTTGTTCGTTTACCTCAAAATAAAATTGGGACATACAATAAGGCAAACAAGGCTATGATGGCTTTCGAACAGGTGAATGAGCGTGAACCTTCTGTTGAAGAATTAGCGGGAATTCTTGAAATGTCTGAAACAGAAATTGCGAATATTTTCAGTACGAATTCAAGGCATACTTCATTGGATGCGCCTGTTCATGAAGCAGAAGATTTAAGTATGGGAGATTTATTGGCAGGTGGTGATAATACTGATGAGCCGGTCATTAAAGATAGTCTGCGTGAAGAAATACGAAGAATCTTGAAATCACTAAGTCCACGTGACTCTGAGATTGTAAGTGCTTATTTTGGTTTGGATGGTACCGATGGTCCGACAATTGAGCAAATCGGAGAAAAATACGATTTGACAAAAGAGCGAATCCGACAAATCAAAGAGAGAGCTATAAAGAGACTTCAAAAAACAAGGTATAGTAAATCATTGAAATCCTATTTGGGATAGTAAGTAGAATAATCAATTGCAAAAGAGGTCTAGTTTTGACCTCTTTTATTTTTTACTCGTAAAAGCAACAATTGAATATCTTGATTGGATGTATACTGTCAAAAAATGATCGATGGCCTTCTGATATTGTTTCAAATAAGTGGCTTTAATTTTTTAGCAAAAAGATAAGAATTAAGTGGTTGAAATTATTTTAAAATGAATACTTTTGACTTGGTCATTTTGTATTGATGGACATTAAAAAGATCTTGTAACAAAATTAAAAAGATAAAAATGAAAAAAAATAGTTTGAAAGCAACCTTGTTGGTTACCTTATTATCGTTTGCAATTTCTTCGTTTGGCCAAGAACTAAGCAAAGAGCAATTAATTCGCGAGACAAATGAATTGTTTACATCCTGCAAGAAATGGGATTACGAAGGCATCGTGATTGATAATTCAGGTTCATTGAAATATCATATCTGTTTAACGCCAGAATGTAATCCATATGTAAGTTGGGATTTTTTTATTAAAAATATAAAATCAATTGAATTAGGCCGTTTTGACGAGTATACGGTGATTAATTTCACTTGTGCTGAAAAAGATTGTATCGTGCCAACTGGATATGAAAAAGGTGGACGATATGACTTGAAAAATGATCTTCAATTCATCATCAAAGATGAAAAGAAAGGCAAGCAGCTTGTTGCTGATCTGAATAAATTAAAAGCGATTAACTGGACAAAGTAGTTCTCAATTGCAATGTTATATGCTTATTTAGGTGGAAGGTTGTAACTTAGCCAGAAATTTCAGCATATGTTTTTAATTATTTTAGGAGTACTACTTTTCGTATTATCCTCCCACCTGCCTGTTCAATTGATACGGTTGCAAGATCCAATTAAAATAAAGAAATCAGTCAGGTTAACTGGCATTTCATTATTGATTTTAGGTGTGTTCACGTCGTGTGTTAAACAAATAGATACCGGCTATGTGGGCGTTCAGGCGCTTTTCGGAAAAATACAATCAACAGTGCTGAATAGCGGATTGAATATCATTAATCCATTAGTGGATGTAAAAGATGTTGATGTCCGCACACAGAATTATACCATGAGTGGTATTCATGATGAAGGAGAAAGAAGTGGAGATGATGCTATCAGAGTCTTAACAAGAGATGGATTAGAAGTTACCATTGACCTTTCCGTACTTTATAGAGTGAATGCCGGAAATGCACCGAAATTGATTCAAATGGTAGGCGTTGAATTTAAAGATAAAATTATTCGTCCCGTGACAAGAACCAAAATTAGAGATAATGCGGTTTACTATGATGCGGTTGAATTGTACTCAACAAAACGAGACGAATTTCAAACGAGAATTTTTAAGGGGATTGACGATGAATTCAATAAAAGAGGATTAATACTTGAGAATTTATTGGTTCGTAATATTTCGTTACCGCAGACAGTAAAACTCACCATTGAAAGTAAAATTAATGCCGAACAAGATGCACAAAAAATGCAATTTGTATTACAAAAAGAAAAGCAGGAAGCTGAACGTAAACGTGTTGAAGCGCAAGGTATAGCTGATTATCAACGAATCATCAGTGAGGGACTTACTGAAAAGCAGCTGCGTTATGAACAAATTAAAGCCTATAAAGAAATCGCGTCTTCTACGAATACAAAAGTAATTATCATGCCTGATAAAGGAAGTAATTTTATTTTGGATACGAAGTAATCAGTCGTTAATTTGGAGTATGTTGGAATAAGATAGTATTCGGTGTGCTTGATCCAACTGAATTCAAGATGATAGTTCTGTCATTATCAGCGCTATTGTATTTAACTTTTGAGTCCATATTGACATCTTCAATTCTGTAACCGGTAACAATATTATTTGGCGACATCGTTCCAACCGTATTCAGAACCCGATCCTTATCATTTGACGTTCCATTGTATTTGACATTTTTATTGGTATTGGCATCACCTACATAAAGCAATCTTACTATTCCGTCAGTTTTACGTGGAGGATTCTGAATCAATGGATTGATCCATACAGGCGCTTCGCTGCTAAAATTAATACTTGTTGTAGTCGAGCTTAGTGTCAATGGTGAAGCAGTCATAACGCCTAGATGGTTTCGATGCTTAACACTCAAATAATAATTTCCGTTTACTTGATTAGGAAATAAAATAGGTGAAATGCCATCAGTTGCGCTCACTATATCGCCATCTCGTTGGAGTAAAGCTCGTTTAGTCGCCACGATGATTGTTGGGTTGATCGCTGAACGTAATTCCAAAAATATCCAGTCAACAATCGCATTATTGCCATTTATCGACAAGATTGATTGAGAAACTGTTTCTCCGCCAGGATATGAAATTTGCGGGAAATTTAACGG
>CAIRSV010000092.1 GCA_903881265.1 uncultured Bacteroidota bacterium | reverse complement strand
ATTTTTTGTTTGAAAACAACATAGTGCTCGTTGCAGTGGGTCATCATTATGAGCATTTTCATGCGTTTTTTAATGCACAGTTCCTCGCAGAGCCCAAAGTTATGCTGCCCTCAACAGATGTGGCAAAAGCTTCCCTGCACAATTATTTAAGGTTTAAAGGCCCATCAAAAGAAAAGTTAGATGAAAAGGCTGATGTAGTAATGCTGGAAGAAATTCTTGAAAAAGTGATGGTTGAATTGACGTCCGGTACACATGTTTATGCGAGGCGCTTTTCCGATGAAAATGATTATCCTATTGAGTATGTACACGAAATTTTCGCTTTGCTGCATCCTTGGGTGAAAAGCCGCCGAGAGGCTTTTGAGGAAGACCGCGTGGACGAACTATATGGTTTTCCATCAGAGATGACCGAAGTAACGCCTATATACCTTGCGCTGGGACGCCGGGATTTGAAACTTGAATATCAACATAAAGTACTATCTCTATGAATCCATTTCAACAATACCACCAACGTTATCTTGAAATAAAAGACGGAATCGCCGGTGAATTAACCGATGAATCCTTTTCAAATTTTATACTGCATCAGTCTGCCCGTTTAAATAACCTATTTATGGCTGGTTTGGGTATGGGCACTTTGTTCCTGCGCATGGGAGCGGTGATTCAGATGAGCCAAAAACTGCACGATGGAGATACAAGCAACGATGCATTGTTCATGAAACAGGTAATGGACAACCTCCGAGAAACCCTGCCCAGTGATACCAACTGGAAAAATCTGTGGTATGCATCCCTCCAATCAGGCAGCGTTTGGGATACGGCGATTCCCAGAGACAGTAGTAAAAATACGGTGCTTGATCGCTTTGTGACATTTAGAAACAAATTCGTGCATCAAAATATTCGTTTAGTTCCTGAACATTTCACAGAATTGCGCAAAGGACTGCAGATATTGGATGAGATGGCTGCTTTGTATTGCCTTTTTGAGGGGAGTAATATTATACTCAAGGGAGATAAATATTTCTGGAACAGTATTGAAAGCACTGTGGAGTTAGACCCTTTTGTTCAGGAAGGTGCCCATGAAGGATTACCCTATTTGTTTCAGGGCATGTACGAAAATAAATCCCGGGCCAAATTTATCAATACGCTGCGAGGAGACGAAACCGAACTGCTGCATAATGAACCGCTGCAATTGCAATTTCAGCCCATGCTTGAAGCAATGCGCGGCGGCGCTGGCCAAGTGTTCGACCATAGCGAACGGATGCAATATTACTTGGATTGTTTTGTAGGACGCGAACGTGAAGTACAATCGGCATTGGATTGGGTGAAAGGAGATTCTGTCAATAACGTGTTGCCCATTTTCTCAGAAGCGGGAATGGGAAAGGGGGCATTGACGGCAGGAATCGTCAATGGGCTTATTGAAGACAGTATTCCTGTAATGTATCATTATTGCGGATCAGGCATGGCCAATAGCTTACATGCCGTCTTGTATCATTTCATTCTGCAAGGTAAAAAGATGCCCGGCATGAATGGCGCTGGTATTTGGAAAGTGGAAGATGAAGCTTTGAAACGCAAGATGGAACGATTGCCGTCACGTTATCACGATGCAAT
>CAIRSV010000091.1 GCA_903881265.1 uncultured Bacteroidota bacterium | reverse complement strand
TATTTCCTTTTTGGCGGATGATAATATTTCCGCAAATTGCTGATTGACCACCGAACAATTTTACGCCTAAACGCTTGCTCTGAGAGTCTCTTCCGTTCTTTACACTACCTTCACCTTTCTTATGTGCCATGATATAAAAATTTTATTTTCTTTAATTAAATTATTTTTTGAGCTTGTTGAAACTATGCAAGAGAAGTAATCTTCACTTGAGTCAACGCTTCACGATGACCAATCTTTTTTGTGTAACCTTTTCTTCTTTTTTTGTGAAAAGTAATCACTTTGTCTCCCTGAAGATGATTCAGGATTTCTGCTTTTGCAGATCCGCTCATGGAAATTTTTCCATCATTCGATGTCATTAATACTTTCGCATCAACTACATCTCCGACATTTCCCTGAAGGCGGTGAACATAAATTTTGTCTTCCGACTTAACTTTGAATTGCTGTCCAGCAATATCTACGATTCCAAACATGACGTGTATTTTTAAGGACGGCAAAGATAGGTAAAAAATCTTTTCCACCAAACTGTTGGTAAACTTTAATTAATCCTATTATACAGCCTCTTTAGTCGCTATAAGGCCTATGGGTATTGATTTTGCAGACTTTGCCAGAATGAGCACTTTATATTAATTAATGTATAATATGAGGAATTCACCCAATTAAGCCGTTTGAAAAAGTTCAATACATAGCCAAATTACCAATCTGATTTACCTGTAGCTCGTTGTATATTTGACAACTTTTATCTCCTTCCATGATGCGTGTTAAATCCTTATTGGCCAAACCTCTTGCTTCGTACGTGGCTTCCAACATTAAAAAGGAAGCGCAGCATGCTGTCAAGCATCAAAAGACAGTATTGCATAACCTGCTTCAGGACGCATCTCACACACAGTTTGGACAGGCACATTTATTTAATGACGTTAAAAGTCATCAGGAATTTTTACAAGCAGTGCCGATTCGTGATTATGAACAGCTAAAGCCTTATATTGAATGTATGAAGGCAGGTGAATCTGATGTGCTTTGGAAAGGTAAGCCGCTTTACTTTGCTAAAACAAGCGGAACAACCAGTGGCGTAAAGTATATTCCGATTAGTAAGGAAAGTATTTCTTTTCATATTAAAGCAGCACGAAATGCGTTGCTGTGTTATATCGCTGAAACAGGAAACGCACAATTCGTCGAAGGTAAAATGATTTTCTTGTCGGGCTCACCAGAACTAGAAACTGTGCACGATATTCAAACAGGTCGATTAAGCGGCATTGTTAATCATCATGTACCACCGTATCTTACTAAAAATAGATTACCATCGTATGAAACAAATTGCATCGACGATTGGGAAACAAAATTAGATGCTATTGTTAAGGAGACAATCGGCGAAGATATGCGCCTCATCAGTGGAATTCCACCTTGGATGCAAATGTACTTTGATCGGTTGATGGAGAAGAGCGGGAAAAAAATAGGTGAGTTGTTTCCACATTTTTCAGTGCTAGCTCACGGCGGTGTTAATTTCGAACCTTACAAAGCGAAATTGATGGAGAGTATCGGGCGAAGGATACATACCATTGAAACATTTCCTGCGAGTGAAGGTTTTTTTGCATACCAAGATTCACAAACTGAAGAAGGACTTTTGTTGAATACGAATGCAGGGATGTATTTTGAATTCGTACCTTCAAATGAAATTTTTGATGACCATCCAACAAGAATTTCATTACGTGATGTGAAGCTCAATGTAAATTACGCCTTGATTATATCTAGCAATGCTGGATTGTGGGCGTATAATATTGGCGATACAATTAAGTTTGTTTCTTTGCAACCGTATCGTATTGTCGTTACAGGACGTATCAAACATTTCATTTCTGCTTTCGGAGAACATGTTATAGCTGAAGAAGTTGAATACGCGTTATTAAAGGCCGCCGAAAAATTTCAGGTTCAGATAACAGAATTTACCGTAGCGCCTTTTATTTCGTCGAATGATACCGCAAGCTACCACGAGTGGTTTGTCGAATTTGAACATCCGCCTCATGATATACATTCGTTTTCGGCGGAAGTTGATCATAACCTTCGATTGAAAAATATATATTACGACGACCTGATACGTGGTAATATTCTCGCACCTCTTGTTATGCGTACACTCCAAAAAAATGCATTCATCAGTTATATGAAAAGTATCGGCAAATTAGGTGGACAAAATAAAGTGCCTCGATTAAGTAACGACCGCAAGCTAGCGGATGAACTGATGCGCTTTATCGACTAAAGGCTATAGCTTTTTTTCTGTCTTTGGCGAGTCTATTATCACAGACTTCTTTTTATTTTTTGTCTCTTCTTTTGGATAAAATTCTTTCCTCAGTTTGTCGTATTTTTTGTCTTCCCAATTGATAAGGGTATAAAAATAATCCTTGATCTTTTGCGGATTTTGTTTGACTAAATCTGAGAATTGTTGATATAGGTCGTGATGAAAACACGAGACTAATACATAGCAGTCAAGAAAGCCAATTTTATTCATAGCTCGAGCAAACGGAAGGAAATACTTGGCAGTATCTTTCAGCACTTGTTTCCATGCATACACTTCTAGATAGCGCTCATTCGTTTTTTCATTTGGCTTCACGATGCCAGCACTATCATAGAAATTGTGTACATCACCTTCAACAATTTGATAGGTCCACCAAGGTGTTTTTTCTTTCGCTGTCAATTCAAAGTAACTCGCAGCGGTCGAAAGCGGATAGACCTCTCGTCGCATCCATTGCGTATTGAAATTTTTGCCTGTTTTGCCTACGATCATTCTCAATAACTGAAAATAATGCTGCTGCGGATACAAACTAATTGCGTCAATGCACGCAGCGGCCGCATCTTCGAATTTTCCACGCTGATAATAATACAAGCTGAGTTTTTCTAAAGGCTCAGGTCGATTCGGTTGCAATGCAATGGCCTTATTATATTCTCGGATCGCATTAGCATCTTTTCCAATGATGCGCCATACATCACCCAAACTTGCATGCGCACTATAATAATCTGCATCTAATTCGATGGCTCGCTCAAACTGTTTTTGCGCAGCAATTTCTTCGTTTGTATGCAATTCGTTAAGTCCGTTTTCGAATGCTTCACGAGCCTCGTCACTTGCTCGTATGTCAGGATCAAGAGTGTCGATTTGTAACAATCGTAAGTAAGCCGATGCCGAATCGGCATATTCAACTTGAAGAGTGGCTCTGCGGCAATTTTGAATGAGATCTTTTTGATAACTATCTGCAGGAATTTGAGCTAATTCTGAAATTGCTTTTAATTGTTTTTCAAGTGAGTGATCTGTCTTTTTTAATTTGGGTAACGGTAATGTGCTTTCAACTTCCGTGAGATCTTCTTTCAATAAACTGCTGTCGATTGTCACTGTGGCTTCCGTTAAGACAGGGTCTTCTGTGTCTACTTTGATGGATGATCGACTTCTGACTTTATCTACTTTCCTTGGTTCCGTATCTAATCCGTTCCATTCAATGGCGACAGTATCTTTTTTCGCAAGCAGTTGGTTCTCTTTCATGCTTTCGTGCTGATACGTCGACGCTTCTGTTTCGGATGCAGCCGGTAAACTGTCCTTGGATATCGGACTTGTAAGAGATTGCAGTTCGGCGTAAGCCGGGCCTATTTGCTGCAAGACCTGATGCTGGAGTTGCACCAACGCTTCGTGATAATAATATTCAAAGGGATGTTCATTGATAAGATCTTTCAGGATTCGTTCGCCTTCGTAAATCTTATATTGATTAAACATTTTTTTTGCGCGAAGGACTTTTCGTTTTTCAGCATCCGGTATTACCTGATCAATCTTTTTTTGGGCATATACCGTTGAATGTTCTGCGAACAGAAATACAGTCAAAACGATCAACCTATACCAATTACTCAGACGCATACATCCATTTTTTCAAAGATAGTATAAAATGAATAGCCACTAAGAATGACAAAAATCAACACAATAGTATGCATGACGAGGTGTTGCGAGTAATCTTGCTTTGCTGAAGATGACTATAGAAATTAGAATCTCCTAGATCCAACCTAAGGATTCAAATCCTTGTCTGAAAGGCCAAGGTATTGACGCTAAAATGAGGATGAGTGCAATAAAATAAAACCAGAACGAGTTTTTGTGTTTTGATAGGTCAGTGGCTGCTTTTTTTGATTTTGCTCGGCCGATATGAATCAGTACGATCGCAATCAACATCATGAAAATATGTTCCACAGCAAAGAAACGAGCATAGGCGTTTTTCATCACATCAGCCATTCCCAACCGCTGAATGTTCTGCATTCCCATTGTGCCTACAAAATAAAGAAGTACCCCAAGTACCAATTGTGAATCTGCCACGATAGTAAGGAATAACCCCATTTTGTTGTCGGTTGCACTGAAGGTCTTTTTCTTTTGCATACCCATAAAGGCGTTGAAGATGCTCACGAGAAGGAGGCCTAAAATTGCCCATCGCAGGATACTATGAAGCTGATGAATGATCGCCATATTATTATTTTTTGAAATCAAAGATAGCAACTTTATCAAGTTATCATAATTTTTTATAATCTCCGACAAGCTAGATTAATAAAGAATTAATTTTGAATAAAAAAAAGAAACATGTTGGGTGATTCTCCTAACTTTACCCTACCGAAAATTGAAATAGATATGTTTAATGACGATTTTTTTGACGATGACTTTCGTGATATCGAGAATCTAGTCATAGAATTTCACCGCATGAAAAAAGGCGAATCGCATGGCCTACTTTCCGAGGATGATTTCGAATATCTCATTGACTATTTCGAAGCAAATTCCGACAAAGAAAATGCCTCCTATGCATGCGAAGTGGCAACCACACTATTTCCATTTTCATCCGCACTACTTTTACGCAAGGCCGAATGGCTAATGGATCAAAAAAAATACGGACAGGCCCTGAAAGTCTTAGATCAATTAGATGAAGTAGACCCAAACAACATCGAATCCATTTTTCTTCAATCCGATATTTTCCTTGAGCAGAACAGATTTTCAGAAGCGGTTGATATCCTTGAAAGAAATGCAGATAAATTTGATAGTGTTGATAAGACTGATATCCTGCTCGAACTTTCTGAGATCTATGACGAACTCGAAGAATTCGATAAGGTATACACAACACTGAAAAGAATACTCACATACGAACCAACCAACGAGGATGCCTTATTAAGAATTTGTTTTTGGGCAGAAATCAATAACAAACACGACGACAGCATCTCCTTGCATCAGGAAATTATTGAACAGACTCCTTTCAATGCGATGGCATGGTATAATTTGGGTGTCGCCTATCAAGGATTAAAATTATATGAGAAGGCGATTGATGCCTACGATTATTGCCTCGCTATCGATGATAAGTTTGAATATGCCTATCGCAATCAAGGCGATGCGTATATGCAACTTAAGAAATATGATAAAGCGATAGAAGTATTGGAATTACATTTATCAATTGCCAAACCTGAAGATGTAATTCTTGATGCGATTGGTTATTGCTGGGATAAACAAAAACAATATTCAAAAGCACGTCATTATTATAGAAGAGCATCTCAACTGAATCCACAAGACGATCAAATTTTCTATAAGATTGGTGAAACCTATACCAAGGAACTGCAATGGGAAAAAGCAATGAAGGCATATTCGATTGCCCTGCATATCAATAAAAGTAATGCATCGTATTGCCTTGCTCTCGGCAATTGTCTAATGGAAATGCACGCCGACAAAGAAGCGATGATCTGTTATCTGAACGCTGTTCAATTACGACCGGATATTAAATCAACCTGGCAAGCCCTTGTTAAAGCACTTTATACGATTAGTTATTTTGATGAAGCCCTTTCGCAGTTAATTATCGCTGAAGAACATTGTGGGCACAAGACTGAATTCATTTATTACAAAGCGGCCATTTTGTTATCGCAGGGAAAAACAAAAGAAGCTGTCTTGCAGCTTGAACATGCGCTTACTGAAAATAATAAGAAGATAAGCGCGCTCAAATACATCGACGATGAAATTGCGCACCATCCTGTATTTGCAGAAGTCTTGGTTAGATACAAGAAAAAGAAGTAACTCATACAAGGCATACATTGAGATGTTCAGTTGAGCGGTCAGTCAATCTATGTTTCCCTAGACACGTCGTTGGATGGATTTAGAATGGATTAAAAAGCTGACCTTTTTTATTCAGATTCATCACACTACTTTTGCACTCAAATAAATGTCATTATGAAACTTGTCACACACCGCTATCATGGCGCCGAGCAACTTGCTATAGTAAATAATAATAAGCTGTATAATCTTCAATCGATCGATCCTTCCTTTCCTTCTACGATGAAGGTGTTTCTTGAACAATGGGATACGTATATCGAAAAAGCAAAGTTGGCTGATTTGGGTTGTAAGGAAGGGAAATATCCAAGTGATTGCAGTATTGAGTCGGCCGATATTATGGCGCCTGTGCCACATCCTGCGAGCTGCCGTGACGGATATGCATTTCGTCAGCACGTAGCCGCAGCACGTCGAAACCG
>CAIRSV010000090.1 GCA_903881265.1 uncultured Bacteroidota bacterium | reverse complement strand
TACTTCATTCACTCGCTGTTTTTTTTCATTCAGGGTTTGTTTGGTAAACATATCGAGCGGAAACATCACATTTTGTTCAACTGTCATACTATCAAAAAGGGCAGACCCTTGGAAAAGCATACCAATTTGAGTGCGTAGCTCTTTGCGGCCTTTGGGATCCATATTCAGAAAGTCGGCACCTTCATAGGCAATGCTGCCGGCATCAGGACTTATTAATCCGACAAGGCACTTCATGAGGACTGTCTTGCCGCTGCCACTAGTACCAATGATTAGATTCACCTTGCCACTTTGCATTTCCCACGACACGTCTTCAAGCACTGTTTTTGTGCCAAAGGATTTATTAATATGTTTCAGTTCAATCATGTATTGAATTCAGTTGTGTAATTCATTTGAAGTATTCAACAGTAAGAAGCTTGTGCGTGATTGCAGGGTGTCTATTTGTCGTTTTTGCATTAAAGCAGCAATGCGGCCAATCCATAATCGGCACATAAAATCAGCACGCAACTAACAACCACCGACGTAGTTGAAGCTCGCCCAATTTCTAGTGCGCCTCCTTTGACATAATAACCGAAATATGCTGAAATGCTTGATATGAGAAAAGCGAATGTAAAAGACTTGATGAGTCCGAATGTTAAGTTAAACGAATTGAAATCTTTAATAAGGCCTTGTGTAAATTGTTGTTCTGAAAGGATACCCGTCAAGGTGCCTGCAAGATAGCCACCCCAAATACTGAGAAACATCGAAATGACGATTAGACAAGGAATCACAAGTAATGAAGCGATAATCTTAGGAAGTATCAGGTAGATTTTCGTATTGATGCCCATGATTTCAAGGGCGTCGATTTGCTCGCTAACGCGCATATTACCTAGTTCGGATGCAATTTTAGATCCAACTACACCCGCCAATACAATACAAACGACAGTTGGGGATAGTTCAAGAAAGGTGCTATCACGGATAATTTGTGCGATAACATACTTTTGAACAAGCGGACTGATTAGTTGATAAGCCGTTTGAACGGTTGTTACTGCGCCCAGAAAAAGAGATATAATGACAACAATACCCATCGAGCCTATGCCTATTTCATAACATTGATGAATGAATTCTTTCCAATAAACGCGGGCATTCTCAGGTTTGGTGAACATGCCACCCAACATCAGTAGATATTTACCAAAATGGTCTAGTACTTTTATCATGAAGGATTCAAAAATAAGCTATCCTTATCGTTGAAGTACGTAATCCGAAAAATAAATTAGAGAAACTCGATAAATTTCATTTGAGAAATCGAATATTATGCCTTACTTTCGCACACTTATTAATTTAACCACCTAAAATAATTTCTATTATTTATGTCAGTAAAAATCAGACTTCAGCGTCATGGCGCAAAACAACGCCCGTTTTATTTCATCGTAGTTGCTAATTCAGCATCTCCTCGTGATGGAAAATTCATTGAAAAATTAGGAACTTACAATCCATTGACTGTTCCGGCAACCATCCAAATCAACCGCGAAAGAGCGTTGCATTGGTTAAGCCGTGGAGCAGAACCTACGCACACTGCCAACCGAATTTTATCCTTTAAAGGAGTAAAATTCATGAAGCACTTGTTACGTGGTGTAAAACTTGGTTTGTTTGATGAGGCTACCGCTATGCAAAAATTTGAAGTATGGAATGCTTCTCATGAAATATTGGTTGCAGATCGTCAGGATTCTCATAAGAAAGCAAAAGCTTCTTCAAGAATTCAACCTACCATTAAGAAAGTTGAAATCGTTGTTCCAGTTGCGGAAGCACCTGCTGCGGTTGAAGCACCAGAAGTTGAAGAAACGCCAGAGGTGGAAGCACCAGTTGCTGTTGTTGAAACTCCTGAAGTTGAAGCACCATCTGTTGAAGCTGAAGCACCATCTGTTGAAGTTGAAGCACCATCTGTTGAAGCAGAAGCACCAGCTGCTGATACAGAAGCGCCAGCTGCTGAATAGTATCATTACATTTCATTCAATATTCAAAATCCCGTTCATCTGAGCGGGATTTTTTTATTGAACAAATAGATTGGTTAGGTGGTTTTCAAATGAACACACGTTCTAGCATAAAAAAAACGGAGCAAATACTCCGTTTTTATCACTATACTATTTAAATGTCATTGATAGTTGTCGTTGTGCAATGGCGAGCTATTTGTTTGTTCATTCTTAAAAAGGAACATCACCGCTATTATCAAACGACGATTTATTAAATTCATCGTTGTCGTCGACATTGAATTCATTGGCTTTTGAAGAACGTCGCTCAAAACCTTCCTGTATCGACAACTTAGGACCTTCCCCAAATTCGGTGCGAATACCTGCTTTCGGATCCTGCATATGCGGAGGTAAAATGGCAAAATCATTTGAATCGGGCATATCCTCAAATTTTTGATAATCTAGATTCGCTTTGACTTTCACGATATCCGTTTTTCCGTTTCTATGCTTCGCAATATTGATCCATGTTTCTCCTGGAATTACATCGCCGTCAGGATTTTTTTCTAACCCATAATAGTCAGGGCGATAAAGGAACATAACCATATCGGCATCCTGCTCGATTGCACCCGATTCACGAAGATCACTCAGCATCGGCATCTTGGATTCTTTTCTGGTTTCTACACCACGATTTAATTGCGACAAGGCGATGATTGGTATTTCCAATTCCTTGGCCAATCCTTTTAGATCGCGTGAAATTTTCGAGATCTCTTGTTCACGGTTTCCACCATTTGCCGTCGAGCCTTGCATCAATTGAAGATAATCGATGATGACCATCCCGATATTATGTTTCTGTTTCAGTCGTCGACATTTGGCACGCAATTCAAAAATATTCAAGGCCGCTTGATCATCGATGAAGATATTAGCAGAAGCCAACTTACTCATACGTTGATGTATTTGCACTACTTCATGATCGGCTAATTGTCCTTTTGTAATTTTACTCAATGGCACTTCAGTAACGGCCGATAGCATACGTTTTACCAATTGTCCTGCACTCATCTCCAACGAGAAGAAGGCTACACCGGTTGGTTGATTTTTACTAAAGGCTGCATTCATAATCAAGTTAAGGGCAAAGGCGGTCTTACCAACGGCAGGTCGCGCTGCAAGAATAATTAAATCAGTACGTTGCCAGCCTGACGTCACCTTATCTAATTCCTTAAATCCAGAAGGCACACCGGTCAGTTCATCTTTCTTATTATTCTGTGCTTCAATTTCGTGGATGGTTTTGGCAAGAATCGCATTGATGCCTAAAAAATTCTTACGAAGATGCTTATCGGTAATTTCGTACAGGTTGGTCTCGGCCTTATCAAGAAGATCAAATACGTCGGTGGTATCTTCATACGCTTCACCGATTACTTCGCCGCTCATCCGAATCAATTCGCGCATGATATATTTCTGCATCACGATACGTGCGTGCTCTTCAATATTTGCGCTACTCACAATATCTCTGGTAAGACTTGTTACATAATAACTTCCGCCGACCATTTCAAGTTCATTGTTCTTGCGCAAATCTTCGCATACGGTCATAAAATCTATTCGAGATCCTTTGTCGAACAATCGTCTAATAGCGGCATAAATACGTTGATTGGCATCGGCATAAAAACATTCTTCCGCCTGAATAATTTCAAGCACCTCGGCTAGCTTTTGTGGCTCAAGCATAATAGCGCCAAGCACAGCACCTTCAAGGTCTGACGCCTGAGGAGGCATTTTTCCGTATAAAAGAGGTGATAAATCTGGTTTCTTTGTTCGGGTATTTAATTTATTTGCAACAGCCATATAATTTCTTGTATTGTGGGGGATAGTGAACGAATGTATATGCTAATTTTTTCTATTCAGGTTCTAATTGAATAAAATATTTGTTAAGTGCTATTCAGCGGTTGTCCCCAAAGAAATGCACAAAAAAATGGAATAAAACCTATGCTTATTCACAAATCAAAGTAGTTATTCCATTCATTTAAACGCAATCCACAATGTTAGTGAACAAATAAATACTTGAAAATGATTGGTGAAACGTCAAATTTATCAATGTCGATTTGCGACTGATTTTCGACGTCCTTCGCCATATTTTTCTAACCACAACGTTCTTCTTTGGTCAATTCGTCGTAAGGATGTTTCTCTCAATCGGGACCTTGTTTTGATTGAATCACTTCTTGAATAAATACACCGTAACATATCCACTCATTTGTGAATAAGAAAATGAGTACTGATAGCAGGCTTAAAATATATTTGTAGACATTGATAATATAAACAAGGTAGAAATGGCAGTACACGAATATGATGAAGGATCGATACGTTCGCTTGATTGGAAAGAACATATCCGACTTCGTCCCGGTATGTATATCGGTAAACTTGGTGATGGTAGCAGTTTGGATGACGGTATTTATGTCTTATTGAAAGAAGTGGTTGACAACTGCATTGATGAACATACAATGGGGCATGGAAAATACGTCGACATCACGGTGAAAAATGGGGAAGTATTAGTGCGCGATTATGGTCGTGGTATCCCCTTGGGAAAAGTAGTGGATGTGGTTAGTAAGATAAATACAGGCGCAAAGTATGATAGTAATGTATTTCAAAAATCTGTCGGATTGAATGGTGTTGGTACAAAGGCAGTGAATGCGTTGAGCACTTCATTTAGAGTACGAAGTTTTCGTGATGGTAAAATGAAGATGGCTGAATTCGCACGCGGTGAATTAGTGAATGACCCGAAGGAAGTGGCATCAAAGGAAGAGAATGGAACTGAAATCTTTTTCACACCGGATGAAACCGTATTCAAACATTATAAATACATCGACGAATACATCGAAAATCAGGTATGGAATTATTGCTACCTGAACGCAGGTCTCGTGATGAATTTCAATAACAAACGCTTTGTTTCCAAAAATGGTCTACTCGATTTATTAGAACGAAAAACCAATGTCGATGAGATTAAATATCCTATCATTCATCTTAAAGGAAATGATGTTGAAATTGCGCTTACACATAGCGGTGATTATGGCGAGGAAATCTATTCATTTGTAAATGGTCAACATACCACACAAGGAGGTACGCATCAGCAGGCTTTCCGCGAAGCGTTTGTCAAAACCATTCGTGAATTTTATAAGAAAGATTACGAAGCGAGTGATATCAGACAAAGCATCGTGGCTGCTGTGAGTGTTCGAGTCGTGGAGCCTGTGTTTGAAAGTCAAACCAAAACGAAACTAGGCAGTATCAATATGGATGAAAAAGGACCTTCTGTCAAGAGCTTCATGATGGACTTCCTTTCAAAAGAACTAGACAATTATCTTCATAGAAATCCAGCAATAGCCGACGCCCTCAAAAAGCGTATCGAACAAAGTGAGCACGAACGAAAAGAACTCAGCGGTATCAAGAAAATTGCGAACGAGCGTGCTAAAAAAGCAAATCTTCACAACAAAAAATTACGTGATTGTAAATATCATCTCGATGATGTATTTGATGGGAAGAATAAAAACGAGATGGAAATTAAAAAGCTTGAATCGACTATCTTCATCACCGAAGGTGATAGTGCAAGCGGCTCTATTACCAAATCGAGGAATGTCGAAACGCAAGCTGTATTTAGTTTGCGTGGTAAGCCCTTAAACTGTTATGGACTGAGTAAGAAAATTGTCTATGAAAATGAGGAACTGAATTTACTTCAGCATGCGCTCAATATTGAGCAAGGCATTGAGGAACTGCGCTATAATAATATCGTCATTGCAACAGATGCCGATGTGGATGGGATGCATATTAGATTGTTGATTATGACGTTCTTTTTGCAGTTCTTTCCTGATCTAGTGCGCAACGGACACGTTTATATTTTAGAGACGCCTCTCTTCAGGGTTCGTGATAAAAAAGAAACTATTTATTGTTATAGCGAAACTGAAAAACAGCAAGCGGTTACCAAACTCACTGGCAAGCCTGAGATTACTCGATTCAAGGGGCTTGGTGAAATATCGCCAAACGAATTTGCCGAGTTTATCGGAGAAAATATCAAGAAAGAACCTGTGATGATGGCTGGTGAAGCCCACATTCAAAAACTACTTGAATATTACATGGGAAAAAATACAATGCAACGTCAAGAATTTATTATCAGTAACCTGAGGGTTGAGATTGATGCCGTTGATGAAATTTTAAATTAACTAAAACACGATAAATGATACATATCATAGCCGGCGATGAAGCGGCAAAAAACCTTGAAGCTGCGTTCTTGTTGGATGAAAATCTCAGAGGCGATGTGCTCATCTTGAAAGACATGTTGGGTATTGGTCCGATTGAACTTGATGCAGAGATGAACCACGATGAGGTGCGAACTGAATGCTGGAAAATAATGAGTCCGAATCAAATCGATCACACGTCTCAAGACCTGCACAATGTGCTTCAGCTAATTGAAAAAGCAGTGGCCGAAGAAGAGCCCGTCTGTTTTTGGATGGCACCTTGTGTCACCGATGTGTGCGCGTATTTCTGGTTGTTGCCTTACTTTAAGAAGCAGGCTGATATGTTGCATACGATCAATATTATTGGCTTGCCCTTTTTGAATGAGAAGGGACAATTGTTTTACCCAAAGAATTTTTCAGAAGTGGTTCCAACTGAATTTCTAAAAACGAAACGATTACTTAAAAAAGTAACGGTTGCCGAATACGAAGTAGAAGGTGATGAATGGACTAAATTACAAACAGAGTCTACCTGGGTAAGGGTGTACGAAGGTGGTAAAAAAATCGTATCAAAAGAGTTGACATACTATGATTCATTACTCAGCACATCATTGACAACAGAATTTCAAAAAGGCACTAAGGTGGTGAATGAAGCCATGAAAAAATGTACGCAAACCTTGACTAGCGTATTTCTAGAATGGCGATTACGAGAGCTTGTGACGAGCCAAGCCGTTGCGATAAACGGCGATGTTGAAAAAGGATTGAAAGATTTTGAAGTAAAAAAAGTAGGTGAGCCTGCTGCCGAAATGGAAGCTGAGAGTCATTAGCACTGGATTATTGTTTAATAAACTTCTTGATAACTTTACCTTCTCCAAGAGTAATTTCGGCCATATACATCCCCGCTGATAAGCCCGAGATACTGATGCTATTGTTCAATTTAGTAGTGAGCTGTTGACGTAGCAATTCCTTGCCGCTGAGGTCGCTGATGCGCACACAGACAGATTGCTGTCCGATATTCATTTTATATAAAAGATGGATACTCTCTGTCGCAGGATTTGGATATAATTCAATCGAATTGTTTGACAGTGTTATGTCCGTCTCGCCTTGAATCACATTTTTGACTTGTTTGAAATAATGCAATCCACCCAGCTTATTTCCGACCACCATATCATACTTGCCATCCCCATCTAAATCGGCGATAGCAGGTACACTTCGATGTAATGTTTGTATTTCTGAGTAATTAGAATCAATGCGGGTGAATGGGCCGAAATTATTGATAATGCTATCGTATCGCGCAATGGTGCCGTCGATATTACCTATGACAAGATAATCAATATTGGTATTATCCATTTTTCCAATGAAGGGAGCACAATACCCATAGATATTATTCACATCACCTGCTTTGACATCACCCAATGAAATGGTTTGCAAGGCTAGTTTCTTTTGATTCGTTGAACTTGTATCTTCATAATAGGCAATCTTGCCAACTCGACTTCCTACTAGTAAATCTGTTCGGCCATCCTGATTAAAATCGAAAACACAAGGTGCGCTGTAACGATCGACCGTGATGCCGGGTAAGCTGTCTGTCATTAGAAGAAAAGTAGGCACCACCAACTCTGAGCTTGCATAATTTTTATACACTGTAAGATAGCCGTTCACATTCCCTAAAACAAGATCCGAAATACCATCACCGGTCAAATCGCCAAACGTCGGAAAGATGCCGTTGTAATTAGCAGCGGCCAAGCCGATAAAATCTTTTGTGATCAATTCAAAGGACACATTCCCGAGCGTACTTGTGTTTCTATAATAGGCAAGTTTACTTTGTCTAACGCCTGTTACGTTATTGAGATAACCTTCAGTGCCAATAAATAAATCTTTCTTTCCATCTTTATCAAAATCAAAAAAAGTAGGATAACTATACGATCCAACATCAATCATATCAGGCGTCAGTAACGAATCGTGTTGATAGATGAAATTCGGACTGATGTCCGTACCGATGTTTTTATAAAATGAGACCGCTTCATAATTCGCCGCGTTTGCATTCTCATTATGCGGCGTAAAAAGGATGTCCTTGTCCCCATCGTTATCAATATCTAGATGAAACGGAGCAGGCCATGAAGGCATGAGCAGACTGTGTCCTGCTGTATTATATAAGGTGTCTTGTTGTGTGATCTGCGATGCATTGCTCGTGCCAGTATTGATGAGTAGCTGCGCGTCGCTATACGAAATATTGCCGCCCATAATATCAAGATCTCCATCGCCTTCGATATCTAACATAGCGATGCAATTGCCG
>CAIRSV010000089.1 GCA_903881265.1 uncultured Bacteroidota bacterium | reverse complement strand
TATGACCAATTTTTTTTCGTTGAAATAAAATATTGATCTTGCCATCTTCTTCCACCAATTCAGGTTTCATCGCATGAAGCAAACTTTCAATAATGCCTTTTACATAATACGCGTCGATCTTTTGTTCCTTTAGTTTCCAATGTGGTAAATTATAGTTTCCACTGAAATACAGACAGAGTTTTTCATTCTCAATAAAACCATTGTCGCTTGTTAGATAGGTCTTGCCGAACTCAAAGAATTTGAGCTGTGTATTTTTTCGATTCAGGTTATAGGCAATAGCCACCAATCCGGTTTCCAACATGGAAGGACGCATACAATCTAATTCGGCTGACAAACTATTCATCATCTTTACGATATTCGTCTGTTCAGGATAATACGCACTATTCGTAATCGAGTTTGTAAACAATTCTTGAAATCCTTTGCCGACTAACACTTGCGCAATCTGATTCTTTACTTCAGGCTTATAACCTTCGGTGCCGGTGGGTAATGAGAACGCAATTTTTCCTGTGAACGGAATATTGTCAAGTCCATCGATTCGCATAATTTCTTCAACCACATCGGCTTGCATCGTAATATCAGGTTTGGCAAACGGAACCTTCACTGTGATGCCATACTCATTCTCGTCAACAATTGAAAAACAAAGACTCGTGAGGATACGTTTGATTTGAGCGGATGCATATTTTTTTCCTGCAAGATTTCTTACTTTCTCATAGGAGACATCAATTGTATTGGCAACAAATGGATCGGGATAAATATCGATTAGCTCTGACGAAATGCTGCCGCCAGCGAGTTCACAAATAAGTTGTGCGGCTCGTTGTAACGCATAGGGTACATTACTGATATCAGCGCCTTTCTCAAAACGAACGGCTGCATCGGTGCGCAAGCCATGTCGCATTGACGTTTTACGGATTGAATTATTTTCAAACCAAGCACTTTCTATAAAGACTGATGTGGTGGTATTGCTTACGCCACTATGTAAACCTCCGAAGACACCTGCGATACACATGGGTTCTTCTGCGTTGCAAATCATAAGATCTTCGTGGCTCAATTCTCTTTCTTTCTCATCAAGTGTTACAAACCTTGTCTTGTCGGCGAGTGTTTTTACGATAATTGTATTTCCTTTGATGGCACTCATATCAAAGGCGTGCAATGGTTGTCCGCATTCATGCAAGACAAAGTTTGTGATATCCACAATAGTATTAATCGGTCGTAACCCGATACTTTTTAATCTAGTTTGCAACCATGCTGGTGATTCGGTTACTTTGATATTATCGATGCATATTCCTGCATAACGTCGACATCTTGTTTTGTCAATAATAGCAACATCAATCTGCCTTGTATTTGTTGAAGTTGGTAATACGACAGAGGGCACATGTGAAACAACGAGTGATTGATCGCGGTTGCTGAGGTATGCACAAATATCTTTAACAGCTCCGAGATGACTCATAGCGTCCATTCGATTCGGTGTCAGGCCTATTTCGTAAATGAAATCAGATTCAGGTAACTGATAATATTCCTTGGCAAGTGTACCCACTTGAATAGTGTCGGGTAATAGGATAATGCCGTCATGGCTTTCACCCAATCCAATTTCATCTTCGGCACAAATCATACCCTCACTTTCTTCACCACGAATCTTTGCCTTCTTGATCATGAAAGGTTCTCCTTTGAGCGGATAGACGGTGGTGCCAACGGTGGCAACAACGACAGTCTGACCAGCAGCAACATTTGGAGCGCCGCAGACAATATGTAAAAGTTCCGAACCGCCAATGTCTACTTTAGTGACTTTAAGTTTGTCTGCATTTGGATGTTGATCGCATTCGATGACCTTGCCAATGACAAGTCCTTCTAATCCACCTTTCACAGCTTCTGACTTCTCCATCGATTCTACTTCCAATCCAACTGAGGTAAGAATATGAGAAATCTCCTCAGGTGTGGGTTTGATGGTCAGATAGGCGCAAAGCCAATTATATGAAATTGTCATGATCTAATGTTGAAGGTGCAAATATAGGAAAATAGCGCAGAGAAGAAGCACTCGTATAAGAGTTCGTGCACATGGATAATAAAGTCAATGTATTAGATCATTGTTTCCTTTATATCCAAATCAGTAAATGTCTTTTTCTTCTTTACAAAATACTGCCAGATTATACTTTTAGGATAAATGGCACGCATCGTTGGTGTTGTGATAAGTGACGTAGATATTTTTCGTTTGGCATACCATTGAGGGAAATGCGTATAAAAACTCCAATGCGCTTTCAGGATAGCACCAACTTCGTTGAAATCGCCTTTTACAAAAGCACGCAAGCCACTAACACCGTCCAATATCAGTCGCCAAGGGAATAGCCAACAAAGCGTTGACAAGGGTAGATTTTTAAGCAGTAAGACGAGGCTATTTCTATAATTGTAAAATATTTTTTGCGGACTGCCATAACTAATAACACTTCCACCAATATGGTAAACCGTGCTCGCTCCGCAATATGCAATTCGATAGCCAGCGTTTTTCATTCGCCAACAAAGATCCACTTCTTCCATATGCGCATACAAAACTTTGTCTAAGCCACCTAACTGATGATACACGTCAGCGCGCACAAACATACAACCGCCACTCGCCCAAAATGTTTCGATGGTATTGTCGTATTGGCCAAGATCTTCTTCTAAGGTAAAGAAGATTCGTCCACGGCAAAATAGGTATCCCCATTTATCCATAAAGCCACCGCCAGCTCCGGCATATTCAAATTTTGTTTTGTCTTTGTAATACTTGATTTTAGGTTGCGAAGCACCGATATCGGGATGCGTTTGCATCAACGTATGTAAAGGTTGAAACCATCCGGGAGTGACTTCAAAATCAGCACTTAAGAGCACGTAGTAGGTAGCTTGTATTTCTTTTAGACCTTCATAATACCCATTCGCAAAGCCTTTGTTGACATTAAGGGATACGATCTTTACTTCAGGAAAATTCAATCGCACATAGGCGGCTGTATCATCAGTGCAAGCATTATCAATAAGAATAAGGTCATATTGACCTTTCGCTTCTTGCAGTAAAAGGGGAAAGAATAATCGATGAAGGTCCCTGCCATTGTAACTTAGTACAACAACAGCTGTATCATGTTGGCAAACAATCATGCTTGCAGGTGCTTATTTGTATTTGGGAGTG
>CAIRSV010000088.1 GCA_903881265.1 uncultured Bacteroidota bacterium | reverse complement strand
GGGTGAGTTTGCGATTGAGGCTGAGTTAGGCGATTTTTTAATCTTCACGCATGTGGGTTATAATCGTAAGGTTATGTCATTGAAGGTAGCCGATGATGCTAAAAGTATGAAGGTGTCTATGACAGTAAAGACGACTTCGCTCAAATCGGTCACAATCAAACGCGGGCCTACAGAGTATCAGAAAGATTCAGCAAATCGTGCCGATGTGTATAAGGATGTCTTTGATTATCAACAGAACAAATCAGTTATGTCGCCAGTGACATCCATGTATCAAAAATTTTCAAAGAAGTACAAAAACCTGCGCAAGTTTCAAGAACAGATTACAGACAACGAAAATCAAAAATTTATTGATACGCGGTATACACCCGAGCTGACGACTAAGATGACCAAATTAGAAAACGATGAACTCGCTTCGTTCATGAATCAATATCCAATGGATTATGATTATGCGCGAGTGGCCACAGAACTTGAAATCAAGATGTGGATTAAATATAATTATCAGGATTATCTAAAAAAAGGTCGCCCGCCTTATGTGCCTCAAGTAAAAAAGTAATCGTGAGCACAAGCACTGCATTCACGTCATGAAGGTATTAATGGCATTTAAAATAATCAAAGGGTTCAAGACAATCTTTGCATTTGTATAAGGCTTTGCACGCGGTTGAACCAAACTGACTCAACAATGTTGTATGCGTTGAATTGCAAACTGGACAAGGTATAACGGCCTCTGATTCACGCGGATTTGCTACAGTGTTGTATTGCGGTGGAGTAATGCCATAGGCCTTCAGTTTTTGCTTGCCCGACTCGCGCATCCAATCGGTCGTCCAGGCGGGTGATAGTATTTCGGTGACAATCACTTGCTCGAAACCATGCGCCAATAATTCAAATTTAATATTCATTGAAATGGTATTCATCGCAGGGCAGCCGCTATAGGTGGGTGTAATGATAACCTCCACTTCCTTTTCACTGATAACACGCACATCGCGTACAATTCCTAAATCCTGAATCGTTAGCACCGGCACTTCCGGATCGCAAACATTTTCTAAGATGGTTAATATGTCTTCTGTTGATTTCAATAGGTTGAATATAGATTGAATAAAGCGGCTATCAAGCGATTAATAAAAGGTCATTGATGTCAATGCTATTTACCATTCACAACCTGGATACGATTTTTGAAGGTATTGTACTTCGGTGAGTATAAATCCAAGATGTTCGGTATGAAGTCCTTTCTTTCCACCGCTTTGAAACCAAGCACCATCAGCGCGTAAAGGGTATGATAGGGTGGCTTCTTCCAATGTATCGCTTACTATTTTTTCCCACGACGGTTTAAGCGATGCAATATCAGGTGCTATCTTGTTATTCTGCATATCAAGTTCTATTTCGCTTGCGCTGAATAATTCGCCGGTATAATCCCAATATTTTAAAATAGCCTCTTGCATTTTTTGTTTACTCTCAACGGTACCATCACCCAAACGAATCACCCATTCGCTACTGAAACGAAGATGATAGGTTATTTCTTTCAATGATTTTTCAGCAATGGCAGCGAGCTGTTTATCGCTGCTGTTCATAAGGGCTTTGTAAAATAACTGTTGATAGGCATCAAAGAAAAATGAACGTGCAATGGTTTCTGCAAAATTTCCTTTTGGCAATTCGAGCAATAGCACATTCCTGAACGCTCTCACATCGCGCAGATACGGATAGGAGTCTTCGGTTTTTCCGTTGCCTTCGAGTTCGGCTGCATATTGATAAAAGCTTCTTGCAGCACCGATATTATCGAGTGCGATATTGGATAAGGCCATATCCACTTCTAATTCGGGCCCGTGTCCGCACCATTCGCTCAGTCGATGACCATGAATGAAACTATTGTCGGCTAGATGAAGGATATATTGAAGTAAAGAGGTTTTCATTTTCGTAGTAGGTAGGTAAAAAGTGGGCTTACATATGAGTCAGTTCATCGGGCAAATCGTAAAACGTCGGATGACGATATACTTTGTCATTCATCGGGTCGAAAAAAGCGTCAGAATCTTCTGGATTGGAAGCGTGAATATTGATGCTTTCGACCGCCCAAATGCTGATGCCTTCTTGTCGGCGTGTATACACATCGCGCGCCATTTCGATGGCCATTTGTGCATCAGAAGCATGCAGACTGCCAACGTGTTTGTGGTCTAATCCGGCTTTACTTCGGACAAAAATTTCCCATAATGGCCATTCGTTCTTACTCATAAAAAGGTATTGAGAGTTCAAAAATAGTTCAAGAAGATTAATTATTGGAATTGTATTTTATGATGTCAATGCTGCGTTGTTGGATTGAAGGCTACGAATAGAATGTTTGGGTGAAACCTTGTGATTACGCATTCACATTTGTCTGATGCACCGCTGACGAAATTTCTTTGATCAGCGAACTATCTTTCTCAATGGCATTACCGACGACGATCACATCGGCTCCTGCGTTGCAATTCAGATATGCTTTTTCAGGTTCCGTGATGCCACCACCTACTATCAACGGAATAGAAGTTTCTGATGCCACGCGTCGTATCATACGTTCACTCACAGCTTGTTTAGCACCGCTTCCGGCATCTAAATAGAGGATATGTTTACCTTGCATTTCACCCGCAAGGGCTGTGCATAATGCAATATCATCTTTGTCGTGTGGAATTGGCGCACTGTGACTCATATACGAAACAGTTGTGGCGGCACCACCATCAATGACCATATAGCCGGTTGAAATAATTTCGAGTCCACTTGCTTTTACCATTGGTGCAGAAACCACGTGAGCGCCAATTAATAATTCGGGATTGCGGCCTGAAATTAGGGTCAGATAAAATAAGGCATCGGCATAGCGACTAATCTGGGACGGACTTCCAGGAAACAAGATCACGGGGATATCGCTATTTGCTTTCAAGGTTTGTATGCAAAGGTCGAGATGTTGTGAAACCATCAGACTGCCTCCAATAAAAATATAATCGACCAAGGAATCATTGCACAAGGCTGCGATTGTTGTGATTTGAGGGATGGTCACCTTGTCTGGATCTACAAGCACTGCAAACGCCTTCTTTTGTTGTAAACGAAGATTTATCAGGCTTTTATGTAGTATTCCGGGTTGCATGCAATGGCGCAAAGATATTGTTTTTATTGAAATGGAAGCGCAAGTTGAAACGCAAAAAACCGACCATGGAGTGCACGCACGAAATGGGTAATCGCAGGCATTCGGCCTGATTAAGCCGCCTTTTTCTTTTTCTTATCGGAATAGGCTGTTGCTGCTTCACGCACCCACGCGCCTTCATTCCAAGCCTTGTTTCGTGCTTCGGCGCGTTCTTTATTGCAAGGACCATTACCTTTGACGACATTCCAGAATTCTGTCCAGTCGATTTCTCCAAAATCATAGTGACCGCGTTCTTCATTCCATTTCAGGTGAGGATCGGGCAAGGTTACACCTAATATTCTAGCCTGATCTACGGTGGCATCGACAAAGCGTTGACGGAGTTCGTCGTTTGTTTGACGTTTGATTTTCCATAGCATACTTTTTTCTGAGTTGGTGCTTTCGCTGTCCGAAGGTCCAAACATCATAATCGAAGGCCACCACCAACGATTCACTGCATCT
>CAIRSV010000087.1 GCA_903881265.1 uncultured Bacteroidota bacterium | reverse complement strand
TTGGGCAGAACCTTATAAAATGAAAATGGTTGAATTGCTCAAAATGACAACGCCGGCACACCGCAAAAAAGCGCTTGCCGAGGCAGGCTATAATACCTTTCTCTTGCGCTCGGAAGACGTCTATATCGATTTGCTGACTGATAGCGGCACATCCGCAATGAGCGATCAGCAATGGGCCGGTATGATGACGGGTGATGAGGCATATGCCGGAAGTCGTAATTATTATCACCTGGAAGAAGTGGTTCGAACGATTTATGGATATAAGTATCTGATCCCAACTCATCAGGGGCGTGGTGCAGAAAATATTCTCTCTAAAATATTAATCAAGAAAGGCGACATCATTCCGGGTAATATGTATTTCACCACCACACGATTGCATCAAGAATTAGCCGGTGGTAAATTTGAAGATATTATCATTGATGAAGCCCACGATGCTGAAAGCGAATTTCCGTTTAAAGGAAATGTAGATTTAAATAAGTTGGAGAAAATTATCAATAAATACGGGGCTAAGAAAATACCGTATGTTAGCATAGCCACAAGTGTGAATATGGCTGGTGGTCAGCCTATCAGTATGAAGAACCTGAAAGAGTTGAGAGCACTAACCAAAAAACATGGTATACGAATCATACATGATATGACTCGTGTGGCAGAAAATGCGTATTTTATTCAGCAACGTGAGAAAGGGTATGAACATACATCAATCAAGCAGATTGTGTTAGAGATTAATTCATATACTGATGGTGCCACTATGAGCGCCAAGAAAGATGCGCTAGTCAATATCGGTGGTTTTCTGGCCGTGAATGAATGGGATGTATTTGAAGAAGCAAGAAATATGGTCGTTGTTTATGAGGGTTTGCATACCTATGGAGGGTTGGCAGGTCGTGATATGGAAGCTATGGCGATTGGCATAGGCGAAAGCGTCAATGATGATCATATCAAAGCGCGAGTAGGTCAGGTTATTTATCTGGGTGAACGAATGATGGAATATGGTGTGCCAATCGTACAGCCAATCGGTGGGCATGGCATCTTTGTCGACGCGAAAAAGTTTTTGCCGCATATTCCGCAAGACAATTATCCGGCTCAGACATTGGCATCAGAGATTTATCTTGATTCTGGCGTGCGAACGATGGAGCGCGGTGTTGTTTCGGCAGGAAGAAAAGTCAATGGTGAAAATTATTATCCCAAACTTGAATTGGTTCGCTTTACGATACCACGTCGCGTGTATACGCAAGCTCACATGGATGTGATTGCCGAATCGGCTGGCCGTGTCTTTGATAAGCGTACTAAAATTAAAGGGCTGAAAATGGTATATGAGCCTAAGTACCTCAGATTCTTCCAAGCCAAATTTGAAAAATTAGTGTAACCATGTTGCTATGAATGTAAGCCGGAAACTGAAGATGATTGTTGTTTCAGGCTTATGCTTTTATGAACGAACTGTTATGGTTGTGACATAGAAATTTGCGTAGGGGTTTACGTGATGAGTATTTGTTATAGTCAGACAAGTACTGCTTCGCTTCGATTCCAACATATTTTTTTTCCGAAACCTAAGGTGCTGTCTGTCATTTTAATCGCGTTGAGTTGCAAGGTCC
>CAIRSV010000086.1 GCA_903881265.1 uncultured Bacteroidota bacterium | reverse complement strand
TAGATCGTCTACTTGCAGTGTCACAGCTTGTTTTCCGGCCGACAATGTATGATGTTGTGTCAGTATTTCTTTTCCATCGATTGACAATACGTGAACCACTATATTGTCTTGTTTTTGAACATTGAATTGAAGATTCAACACAGAATTGACAGGATTAGGATAAAGATTATTCAATTGTAAGCTGCTGTTGATGGGTGTAATATCCGTGGTTGGAGTGGCCCAAAGTGTTGTGGTATTGACATACATTTTCGGACCCCCAGCAGAGCGACCATCACTCCAGATAGTATATACTTTTGTGTCTGTTCGAACTGCATTCGCGTAATCCCCAAACCAAGCACCGGTATTGCTTGCCGAAGCGAAATCGGTAGAAACACTGCTTAACTTGATGGGTGCCGACCAGGTATTGCCATTGTCTTGTGAATTGATGATATAATAATCACTCACTTTAGATGCATCGATAACATACGCTCCGATAGTAACTTGGTTACCGGCAGTACTCACCACAGGCATCAAGACATTATTACCTGCGATAAATAAGGTTGACAAATCAATCGGTGTACTGAAACTAGACCCGCCGTTGTTGAGGCGGCTATAAAACGACTTGTAATTAGCATCTGGGGTTACCGAAAAATCGCTCCATACCACGTGCACATGCTTGGCTCCGTCAACTTCCATATTCGTAGCTGCGTTTTCTCTGTCGTGTATATAGCCATTACCCTGACTACCAAATAGATTGGTGCCTGTAGCTATTGTTATGGGTGCAGAAAATGTGTTTCCGCCATCGGTACTTTTACAATAGATGACACTATTATTATCAATATCAGCTCCGGTTAAATGCAACACGCCTGCATTGTCGACACGCACATTATTAAACTGAATGCTACCTGATATGGCTTGTATTTTATTTCCGAAGGATGTACCGCCGCTTTGTAATTTCTTAATGGTACTTCCTGTCAGCGACGGACTTTCAGTGGGTGTATTAAAATAGATGAATGATGCGTATAGCGTATTGGCATTCGCGCCTGATGATAAGTCCATCGCAAACCATTGTCTGTCGTAGAAACCTTCACTGCCAGGGAAAGCATCAAAATTTGGTGAATTTGGATCTATATACGATTTCCCTATAAAATGATTATTCCCAGGCTGCATTGTAAACGTGGCGCCATTATCTGCGCTCTTAGCCCAATACATGGCACCAATTGCAGTATCTAGTGAGGTATTTGCAACCAAATAAATCCATGAAAAATAAAGATTCCCTAGTTTGTCATAGGCAAACACCGGGTCACCGCCACCAACGAAAAAATAGCCTGGAAAATCAGTACTTAATGTTGAATACGCATTGAAACTACTTTTTGTCCAGCTGCTTCCTCCATTACTTGAATAATACACTGGGTATTCGATATTGCCTGCAGCTGTATTATTCATGAAGCTCATTACCATTTTGTTCGGGTTGCTAGGATCTATACAAATCTGTGCTTCACCTTCCTCATTGCCCGATACGACGTTGCTTACTTTTAGATCGGTGGCTCTTGTGTTTTTTTGAATGGGTTCGTTTTTTTTTTCAGCATCCTTCACCGATTCTAATTTAATCGGTTTACGTAATTTTTCTTTTTTAATGCCTTCAATTAATTTAGACTTACTGTCTTTTTCTTGCGCGAGTAAGGAGAAGGTAGCGATTGTCATCACGACGATGAACAGGGCGATTGATTTTTTCATAGATGTGTTTTATTTAGATGAATCAAATTTAAATTAAATCCTATCATTTCGTTCTTTTCTACGCATAAATTTTATCCGTATACAACGTACTAAACAGACATAACGTTGTCAATTAAGTGCGTTGTGTCATTGCTAATAGAAAGAAAAAAACTGCCGATATCCGCGACTAGAAGGCAGGCAAGATGGGTTTAGAATTCATAATCTTCTCAATCTTTTCGATTACCTCTGGCGTTAATTTTGAAACGACTTCAATCGATTGCATTGTTTCAACCAATTGTTCTTTTTTCGTTGCGCCTAAAATAGCCGTACTGACATTCGGATTTTTTATACACCAAGCGATACTCAATTGAGGAAGACTAACTTTCAAATCATTCGCTACTTTAGCTAGTTTCACCACCTTATCTACTTTATCTTTCGTAAGCCATCGCTCAGCCAACCACTCAAAACCCTTGGTGCCTAATCGTGCACCTTTAGGCAAGCCTGTATTGTATTTTCCTGTAAGTAAACCCGACGCCATTGGACTCCAAATGGTGGTGCCCATGCCAACCGTATTAAAAATTCCTACATACTCATTCTCCATCTTATCGCGTTCAAACAAATTGTATTGAGGTTGTTCCATCGTAGGGCCTATCAATTTATATTCGGCTGCGACCCTGTGTGCTTCCATGATTTCGACGCCACTCCATTCACTCGTTCCCCAATACAAAATTTTGCCTTGTTGTATCAAGGTATTCATTGCCATAACGGTTTCGGCTATGGGTGTTTCCTTATCAGGACGATGACAGAAATACAGATCCAAATAATCAACCTGTAAACGTTTCATCGCTTCGTGACAAGCCTCTATAACATGCTTGCGACTTAATCCTTTTTGATTCGGTTTATTTTGCTCGCCTCTCCATCCGAAATAGACTTTGCTGCTAACGCAATAACTCGTACGATCCCATTTCTTTTTTTTCAATACACGACCCATCATATTTTCACTTTCACCTAAGGCATATATTTCGGCATTATCAAAAAAATTAACGCCATTGTCATAGGCATAACTCATAAGTTGTTCTGCTTTCTTGTCGTCAATTTGCTTAGCAAAGCTCACCCAGCTTCCGAATGAAAGCACACTGAGTTGTAATCCTGATTTTCCTAATCGTCTGTATTGCATAGTATATGTTTTTTAGTTTTGATCTATGAATGATAGGCTGCGCTGAATCGATTTGTCAAGGTCTATGATAAAATTGAATAGCGTAGGTATATTAATATTTAGCACCACTGATGTCGATATGTTCAATTGGATGCCAAGTGGTTTTAATCTCTTGCAAATCTACTATAAGATAAGGGTTTTGCGCTTCGTCTTTCGTCCAATCGTATTGCCAAAAAAAACTTCGTTTGACATTCAACGATGCGTTCTCAGCAATTGCTTTTTGCTCGCTTTTATTTTCTCTGCAATAAATAACGGCATTGACATCCATATGTGTTGAAAAATGAGAATGCAGTTCGTTGCTGTTTCCTGTAACTATATTTACTACACCGCCAGGCATATCGCTAGTGGCAATCACTTCTGCAAATGTAATAGCGCATAAAGGCTTGCTTTCGCTTGCTAATACCACACAGGTATTACCACCCGCTATCACTGGTAATATAGCACTCACTAAGCCTAACAAAGAGGTATCTTCTGAGGCTATAATACTCACCACGCCTGTTGCTTCAGGGACAGAAAAATTAAAATGCTGGCTTGCCACTGGATTTACCGAACTGAATAACGCAGTGTACTTATCGCACCATCCGCTATAATAGACACATCGGTCTATACTGAGTTGCACTTCGCGTTCGGCTTGTTGTTTGCTGCTTCCTTGCAACATCAACTCGTCAATAAATTGTGACTTTCTTCCTTCCATCATCTCGGCCATACGATACAAGATTTGACCGCGATTGAAAGGTGCTCGTGTGCTCCATCCGTTGAAAGCGCTTCGTGCTGCCACTGTAGCATTTCTGACATCTTTCCGTGATGAAAGACAGACATTGGCGATGACCTCATTTTTTTTATTGAGTAATTTATAATAACGTCCGCTTTCTGTTCGCGGAAAGGCACCACCGATATAGATTTTATAGGTCTTGAGTATTTCGAGTCGGGACATAATGCTTGTTGTTAGTAAGGCGAAGTTACACGTTACAAGTTATCAGAACAACATGAAAAAAAGACATTCGATTTGAAACGCTGAAGTTACTGATTAGATGCACAGCGCTTGTTCGAGATCTGATAGGATATCCGCTACATTTTCGATACCCACACTCATACGTATCAAGCCGTCGGTGATACCCGACTTCAACCTCAGTTCTCGTGCCACACCCACATGCGTAGTGCTTGCCGGATGCGAAACTAATGTGTCGCAGGTACCTAATGAAACGGCGTGCGTACATAGCTGTAATTTATTGATGAATTTTTTACCGGCATCAAAGCCACCTTTTACTTCAAAACTCATCAGGGCACCGGCATGTTTCATCTGCTTTTGGCAAAGGGCATAATCGGGATGTGATGCTAGACCGAGGTAATTGACAAAGTCAACATTCGGATGATTGGCTAGAAAACTTGCAACTTTTTCAGCGTTATCGCAATGTCGATCCATGCGCAATTCGAGTGTCTTAATACCGCTGCTCAACAGATAGGCATCAAAGGCATTTGAGTTTCCGCCAAGTAAACGATGATGCTTGGTCACTTTTGTATTCATCCATTCAAGATCGCTGCCAATCAAGATTCCACCGATGGCCGTCCCGTGACCATTTAAGAATTTAGTAGTGGAATGCATGACGAAGTCGACCCCAAATTTAAATGGTTGCTGCAGGTATGGTGTGGCAAATGTATTATCGACAGAAACTTTGCAATTGTAGTTGTGAGCCAACTTGGTCAATGCGTCTATATCGACACAT
This sequence comes from uncultured Bacteroidota bacterium, assembly GCA_903881265.1. GTDB lineage: Bacteria > Bacteroidota > Bacteroidia > Chitinophagales > Chitinophagaceae > OLB11. The sequence goes on along the minus strand of CAIRSV010000086.1, from coordinate 10,872 downwards.
TGCAGCGTTGGGTTGGCTGGTGTTTCGAGATGCATCAAGGCGATATTTTTTTCAGATTGCAACGTACGTTCCACCGCATCCAAATCTTTCATGTCGATGATAAGAGTTTCGATACCCAAGGAAGGTAAGACCTTGTCGATCATTTCTTGTGTGCCGCCGTAAAGCGAATAATGTGTCAGAATTTTTTCTCCTTCTTTTACATTCGACAACAGCAAGGTTGTAATAGCCGCCATACCTGAAGCGTGCAATAAGGCTTTGAGTTCAAGTGGTGTGCCATCTTCATGATATAAATTGTATGCTTCGAGAGCGGCAATTTTGTTTTCAACTTGCGTGATGGTTGGGTTGCCGAATCGTCCATAGATATAACCTTTCTCTTTGCCTGTGAACAGATCAACGGCATACTCAGCACTGTCGAACAAGTAGGTACTTGATGCATAAATTGGTGTGATATGGCTGCGATGTTGTTCGGCTTCAAAACCAGCATGTATACATTGTGATCCGAATCCAAGTTGGAGGTCTTTCTTCATGTGTTTATTTCTTACTTTTGATAATCATTTCTAAAAAATCAAAAGTACGACACATGAAGGAATTACTTCTCAACTATACCGAGTACAATGTTTGGGCTAATAGGCTTATGGCTGATACGTTAAGCAAATTAACCGACGAACAAACGACGAAAGAATTGGGCGGAAGTTTTTCTACGATTCGAAAAACAGTTGAACATAGTTGGTTAGCCGAAAGTGTATGGATGCAACGACTTCTGATGGCTGAACACGTCATCATTCCAACAGAAAATTTTTCTGGCGATTTGAAAGAGGTATGCCGTCAATGGTTGATATGCTCTGACGACCTCTTTCGTTTTACACAAAAAATAAAAGATGAACGTGGCTTCGAACATCAGTTTCATTACACGAATATCAAAGGCGAATTTCAAAAAAGCAAGGTATGGGAATGCTTGCAGCATGTTTGCAACCACAGCACGGTGCATAGAGGACAATTGATTAATTATCTGAGACAAGTAGGCGTCACTAAAATTCCATCCACAGATTTTATTGCATTTTGCAGAGCAAAAAAATAATGAGCATTAATCATGTCTCATTCCTTCAGCAACTTTAAATACGTGTTTCAAATAAGGGAATAAGGCATTCATAGTTTCGAGAGCACCTCTGCTAGATCCGGGCAGTGTGATGACAAAGGTATTGCCGATAACACCAGCTACGCCGCGCGATAGCATGGCATAGGGTGTGCGCTGCTGTCCATACGCACGTGCAGCTTCCATAATGCCGGGTATATCGCGATCGAATAATTCGCTCACCGATTCTGGTGTGACGTCTCGTGGAGAAAGCCCAGTGCCTCCGGTAATCAAAATCAGGTTATAGTTTTCGCCTACAAGCTTTTTTACTTCCTGTTGAATGCGTTCCTTTTCGTCGGGAATGATCGTGTAGCAAGAATGCTTCATGTCGAACGTCAACAACTGGGCTATAATATTTTTACCGGCGCTGTCCTCTTTTTTACCTGCACTAACAGAGTCGCTACAAACGACAACTGCCGTTTTCACATCAAATTTTAAAGGGTCATTATAATCGCTTTTGCCGCCTTTTTTATTTAATAGACGGATACTTCGTATTTCAACATTCTTGTCAATGGGTTTCAACATATCATACATCGTAAGTGCTGTAATGGAAGCACCGTGCATGGCTTCAACCTCTACACCCGTTTTGTAAATGGTAGCAACGTCCACTTCGATATGGACCGTTAATCCGTCAATCGAATGACGAATAGCGGCGTGCTCAATTGGCAAAGGATGGCAATCTGGAATAACATCGCTTGTTTTTTTAATGGCCAATAATCCGGCAGCGCGGGAAAATTCAAACACATCTCCTTTGGGTACGGTTTTGTGTTGAATGGCGTCTATGGTTTCCTGTTTGCTTACTTGCAAGATCGCTGTGGCAGTGGCTGTGCGAAGCGAATTGATTTTATCGAGAATATTGTTCATTAGATTTTTTTAGCGGTGCTATTATTCATTATCGCGTTTGTTATGCTGGATTATTCGAAGATTTCCATACGTACCCTTCATCAAATAATTCCTTTCCCCAAATGGGAAGTTCTTTCTTGATTCGATCCACAATTTCTTCGCAGGCATCGATTGCTGCGTTACGATGTGCTGATGAGGTAAATACGAACAACGATAATTCGCCGCTCTTTACCATACCCAAACTATGATAGATATGCATACAAGTCAGTGCATATTTCGAAAAGAGTTCTTCCCTAATTTCAGCCATTCTTTCATTCGCCATATCGGTGTAAGCGGTGTATTCAATTGCCATAACTTCCTTTTCATCGATCCTATCATTTCTGACCTGACCCAAAAAAATACTATGTGCACCGATGCTTTTCTTCGTGCTGTGTTTTGAGATGCTGTCTGCAATGAATTGCGCACCTATCGGTCCTTCCACAAAAATAGTCCGCACTTTTTTTTCGTTCATTTCTTGTTTGATTTATAGTCAAGCCATTTGATGATACCGCCTTTGAGATGAGATACATTATTTAACTGACATTCATCTTGCAAGATATCTAATGCGTCCAAGGTACGAATGCCCGAATGACAAAATAAGATGATTTGTTTTTCTTTTTTTAATAGGTCGATATGAAATTTCAATTCAGATAATGGTATGCGTATGGCATTTAATTCATCCACATGCGGCTGTTCATCTTTGTTTCGGATGTCAATTAATTGCACATCGGTTCGATTTCGTAACGCATCAAATTCTTCTGCACTAATTTCATCCTTCAAATGATGCAAGCCACAAAACTGATTATAATCGTATTGCAGAAATTCTTCTTTTGTCGCCGGTGTATTTTTTTTAGCATCCGGATTCTTCGAAAGTTTCACTGTATAGACATTCAGAGACAGACTGTTGTAACTCATCAAGCGATTGCTTAATGGTTCACCGATGCCCGTTATAATTTTTATCGCTTCGCCTGCTTGCAACGTACCTATGATGCCTGTAACGATATTGAATACGCCCGATTCGATGCAATTCGGAGCCTCGGCGGCTGTAGGTGAAACGGGAAATAAATCTCTATAATGCACCGCGTCGATGCCATGATTAAATACAGCCACTTGCCCTTCGTATTGAAATACGGCGCCAAATACGATTGGTTTTTTAAGCAGCGTACATGCATCATTGATGATATATCGGGCGTTGAAATTGTCTGTACAATCTAACACCACATCATAGTTACTGATGATATCGAATGCATTGAATTGCGTTATAGCCACCGAATGTGTCAAGACTATACAATTGGTATTCATTTTTTGTATTCGATCTTGTGCGACTTCGGTTTTTAATTTTCCAAGGTCGTCTGTGGTATATAAAACTTGTCGATGCAGATTAGATATCGAAACCACATCCTCATCGACAATGCCGATATGACCCACGCCAATGGCCGACAGGTATTGAAGTGCAGGACAACCAAGTCCACCTGCGCCTATTACCAATACACAAGCTGCAGCCAATTTTTGTTGTGCGGCTTCGCCAAAATTCGGTAAGATAAGTTGGCGTTGATAACGTTCGTATGAAGGGGTAGTCTGCAAGTTTGTATGTTTAACCTCCCGAAAACGGAGGGAGCAAAGCTATTTCAGAAGTTGTATCTATGGCAGTGTTTTCAACAGTAATTTTTTTGTCAACTGAAATGACAAATTTCGCATCTCTGATCGATGGATACCTTGCACTTAATGCTAACCGCAGTGTGTCTGTGTCATTGACCTGCGCAAGTTGTAGTTGTTTTTTGCCGAACACATCAACAAGGGATCCGAAGAGTAAGATTTGAATGTCCATATAAGTTTATTGCGTGTCGAGCAGATCATCTGTTGTATTCATATTCTTGAACAGATTTCTGTTGGATTCAGTCATTCTGTTTCCGTTCACAAAAGTAGTTTCAAAGGATGAAAGTAAATCACTCAATTTCAGGTTACCCTTTTGAACGAGTTGATGCCACATGTCATAGATGCAGGTATCATAGAGTGCAAATAACGCCTCGGGATATTGATTGTAGAAAGGAACAGTAATAGGTTTATCTTGATGTTGACGAATGAGATATTGGATTGAATCTGCGTCGATGAAAGGCATATCGCAGGCAATGATTAGATTGGTATCTGCAAGTGAATGAAACAGAATGGTATCGATAGCGCCGGCCGGTCCAAGTCCTTTTTTTACATCGCTGATTAACGGAAATCCAAAGTGCGCATACGCTTCGTTACTTGTGACAATAAAGATATTCGTTGCCACTTGTTGAACAGCATCAATGACATATTGTATAAGTGGTTTCTCATTGAATAGCATAAGTCCTTTGTCTGTGCCCATGCGGGAACTTTTACCACCGGCCAATATGTAGGCGTTTAGACTCATACGAATATCAATTTTAATGAGGCAATGAATAACACAACGGCTAGTACTTTTTTTAACATAGAAATATTCAATTGTCTAGCGCCGATATAAGATCCAATCAAGCCACCTGCAATGGCAACTGCGATCATCACAGACATCGAGGATGAGAATTCAATCCCTTGATTCATTTGACCTAATAGACCAGCAATTGAATTGACGAAAATAAACAAGGCGCTGATACCAGAAGTTGTTTTGACATCTGAATACCGTACTAAAATCAGCAAGGGCGATAAGATAATACCACCGCCAATACCTATCATGCCCGACAAAAATCCGATGCTCGCGCCAATCATGACTACAAGAACGATATTAAAGTGCTGTACCACTAGGACTTCTTTTTTTAAGGGTATCGCAAGTCGAACAGCACTGATAAATAATAAGCCGCCTAGTAGTTGTTTATAAAGATGAGGATCTATTGATAGCAGTCCACCAGCATACGCAGCCGGAACAGAAGCGATGGCCAACGGGATAAATAATTTTTTATTGAAAAAACCGCTTCTGTAAAATTGAATAAATGCAATCAATGACACGGCTATATTGAGCATCAACGCCACTGGTTTAATAGTCGCAATAGGCATACTCAAGAGGGTCATCAATGCTAGATAGCCACTCGCACCGCCATGCCCTACGGATGCGTAAAGGCCAGCCACCAAAAAAATAAAAAGCGATAGAAGGAGGATATGTTCTGACATAGGTATTAGAATGCAAGAATGTGAACGTTGACGAGGTCGCCCTGTTGCATATTGGTCATCTGTTCGTCCACAACAATCAGACAATCAGCGTCGGCAAATGCATTCATCTTATATGATTCTTGATGATTGAGTACTGCAACGCCTGTGGATGTTATGGTGCCTTTCAGAAAATGAGTCAGTCCTGCCTTCTTGCTGATATCGTGTGAAAGCGGCAGTTGCAATGTCAGTAAGCCGTGTTTGGCAATACCCATTTTCAATTGCAGGCAAGGCACCACATATTCATAAAAGCAGGTAAGCACAGAACCTGGATTTCCAGGCAGGCCAAAGATGATGCTGTTTTCTTTTGTTCCAAAATATAAAGGGTTGCCCGGTTTTTGTTTCACCTTATGGAAAATTTTTGCAACACCGTTTTTTGCTAAGGCCGATTCAACAAAATCATAATCGCCTACTGAAACGCCGCCGGTTATCAATAACACGTCGGTTTTTTCTAAGGCTGTTTGTATGGCTGCTATTGTTTGTTGTTCATCATCATCGACCCACATAATTTCACAAACATCCAACTGAAGTTTTTTTAATGCAGCGACTAAGGCATACGAGTTACTTTCATAAATCTGCCCTTGTTGTAAATCATTTCCCGGCTTCACTAATTCTCTTCCTGTATTGAGAATCGTGCATCTTGGTTTGGCAACGACGTCAATGTCAGAAATGCCGACGCTTGCCAAAAGTCCCGCTGCGCCCGGTGTGATCAACGTTCCTTTTTTTAGGATACAATCACCTTGTCGTGTTTGTGATGCCACGGGTCTGATATTACTTCCCTTTGTTAGTTCAATATTCGTGAGACGAATGTTATTTCCATTGATTTCGACATGTTCTTGTATTACTATCGTATCGGCGTCGTCGGGTACCTTTGCGCCGGTGAAAATTCGGATAGCTTCACCTTTTTTTATACTTGATATTTCATCGATAGTGCCGGCTTGTATTTCTCGTTCAACAACGAATACAGCATCGCCATCAACATCATCTAATCGAAACGCATAGCCATCCATAGCGGATTGCCTGAACGAAGGAAAATCAACAGGTGAAAATACATCCTTCGCAATCGCGTATCCGCAGGCCTCATATAAATCAACAACAACAGTGGGGCCTGTTTGGGTATATTGCTGAATGTATTGTTTTGCTTCGTCGACAGAAATCATGCATCAATATTACAAAAGAAATAAGTTCCTGAAGGGAAAAGAGGCGCTTACTTTAAGCTCACGGCAGCGTGATATGCGACTTTGAATAATTTATCATTTAATAGACCTGATTTTTCCCTTGCTGAGGTTTCATTTAGATTTAATTCCTTCAGGCCAAGGTAATATCGATACATCATGGCAATTTCCTGCAAGGCCTGATTGAGTTGTATCTTACTGTCAATATGCACGTCATTAAAATCTTTGATATTGACGCGTAAGTTTTTGGCTTGTTGTAAAAATGAAATCGGCATGATTTCTTCTGCGCTGAAGCAAGTGGCATCATCGGCAATCAAATAAGAAAGACTGATGCTGCAGGCTGTGAAAATTAATGACGCTTCGATGATATGTGGCCGTTCTTCATTGCGTAATAATTTATCACTCACCATCAATTGCAGCTTCTCGCCGCTTTCGCCACTAAATCGCAGCAAGTCGTTGAACCTGCTGAAGGTGAATAAGAGCGTGGTGTTCATCAGTTCATCGCCGATGCGACAACGCACATCCATGCTCACTAAATCGCTATCGTCAAAAATAACGCGTTTCATTTCAAAGGCCTGAATCTTAAAATCGGTTTGTACAAAAGTATTCTTCATGTGTAGTGTATTTAACTGGTCACAAAGATTTGACTCTAACTGCGTAATGAGTTTACGTAGCTTTGATGTATATTCACAAGTTCGATTTTTTTGCATACATTAGGGTATAAAGGAATTATTGAACGACTCGATTTATAAACGAACAAAACTGAATTTTACACAATGAGAAACAAGAATGCGTTAACCCGTTATCGATTAATTGACAGTCGTATGACAATTCGCCAAAAACCAGCGCCTTCGCTTGCTGAGATTGTAGACTATGTAAGTGAAAAAATGGGCACGTCGATTTCGGTGGCGAGTATTCAGAAAGATATTTACGCCATGCGCTATGATGAATCTCTTGGCTTTAATGCACCGATTGAATATGATCAGTATAAGAAAGGGTATGTCTATACCGATCCTACCTATTCGATCAGCAACATTCCCGTATCGGAAGAAGATCTGCAAGGATTAGAAATCGCTATCGGCATACTTGAGCAATTCAAAAATATTCCCGCGATTAAGCTGTTTGAAGATGCCATTACCAAAATTGCGTCATCGGTGAAACAAAGTCGTGAAAAAGCGAGTGGCGGTTCTATTTTATTACTCGATCGACCGAAACGTTATCAGGGTATTGAGTTTATGAATGATATTGTGGAAGCCATTCACGGCAAACATGTATTGCGCATTCATTATCAGCCTTTCAATAAATTAGAACCAAGGAAGCATACGGTACATCCTTATTTTATTAAAGAATATAATGGTCGAATGTACCTCATTGCAAACGACATTCATCCGACCAAAGAATCGAAGTTTCTGACATTCGCATTCGATCGTATGAGCGATGTGATTAAAATGAATCAGACCTTCAGGGAACAGGAAGTGGATAAAGAAAATTATTTCAGGGCCGCCATCGGTATCTCATTACCCGATTCAAAACCAGAAAAAATAGTGCTTCAGCTCGATCCGAAACAGGCTAGTTATCTGAAGTCACAACCACTGCATCATTCACAAAAGGTGGTCAAGGAAACAAAAAATGAATTTTCTATTTCTGTGGAGTTAGTGATCAATTATGAATTTAAAGCACTCCTGCAAAGTTTCGGATCGTATGTCAAAGTATTGAAACCGCAAACACTTGCCGACGAGATGAAAATCGCCGCAGAAAAAATAGTACAACAATACCAGTAGCAAGACAGACAAATACGTCTTCAAAAAGTTATGTCAATTGATGGAAGGTTCATAACGTACAACCAGTCCCTATCATTCTTTTTTCCTTTATCTTCGCAGCCTTAATCTAAAAAAATGAATCAGAAATTAGTCGATCGTATAGGTGCCGAAGTGGCCGAAATCAAGGCAGCCGGATTGTTCAAACAAGAACGTATTATTTCATCTGAACAAGGTTCGCATATCATCGCCAATGGCAAGCCTGTGTTGAACTTTTGTGCGAATAATTATTTGGGACTTTCATCACATCCTAACGTTATTGAGGCATCACATCATGCCATCAAGGAGCGAGGTTATGGATTAAGCAGCGTGCGTTTTATTTGTGGCACACAGGATATACATAAAGAATTGGAAGCAAAGCTTTCGAAATTTTTGGGCACTGAAGATACCATCCTTTATTGCGCGGCGTTTGATGCCAACGGTGGCTTGTTTGAACCCCTGCTCAACGAACAGGATGCGATTATTTCTGACGAATTAAATCATGCCTCTATCATTGACGGCGTGCGACTTTGTAAAGCCGAACGTCATCGTTATAAACATAATGATATGGCCGAATTGGAAGAGAAACTGATTGCTACACAACATTGTCGCAGTCGGATGATTGCCACCGATTCAGTCTTTAGCATGGACGGAACCGTTGCTCAGCTTGATAAGATATGTGCGCTTGCTGAAAAATACGATGCCATTGTAATGACAGATGAATGTCACTCAAGTGGTTTTATGGGCAAAACCGGTCGAGGCACCCACGAACATTGTGGTGTGATTGATAAAGTAGATATCATTACAGGCACCTTGGGTAAAGCCTTAGGGGGTGCTAATGGCGGATTCACCTCTGGCCGAAAGGAAATTATTGATATGCTCCGTCAGAAAAGTCGCCCGTATTTATTTTCCAATACATTGGCGCCAAGTATTGTAGGAGCCTCTATCGCAGTATTGGATATGTTGAGCGAGACAACCGAACTTAGAGATAAACTTGAAGTGAATACAACATATTTTAGAGAACAAATCACCGCGGCTGGTTTTGACATCAAACCTGGTATTCATCCTATTGTGCCTATTATGTTGTACGATGCGGTATTGGCGCAAAAGATGGCTGCTCGTATGCTTGAAGAAGGCATTTATGTGGTCGGTTTTTTCTTCCCGGTTGTAGCCAAAGGCAATGCCCGTATACGAGTGCAGATTAGTGCCGGTCATAGCCGCGAAGAGTTAGATGCAGCCATTGCTGCTTTTACAAAGGTTGGTAAAGAGCTTGGTGTCATCAAGTAGATTTTTACAGGTGACCAATATTGCTTTTCGGTGTTTGATGATTGAATCGTGGTGTGATGGGTCCTATAAAAAATCTCATTGCACTACTCTCTTATCTCTTATCTAACTCCTATCTTTGCCAGCCTATGGCATTGTCTAAAAATTATATTCCTCAGGAAGTCGAAAACAAGTGGTACGAACATTGGGTTAACAAGGGTTATTTCCATTCAGTACCGAACGAAAAACCAGCGTATACAATTGTCATACCGCCGCCGAATGTTACCGGTGTATTGCATATGGGTCATGCACTTAATAATTCAGTGCAGGATGTCTTGCTGCGTTATGCCAAATTGAAAGGCTATAATACTTGTTGGGTGCCAGGTACCGATCATGCGTCTATTGCCACAGAAGCTAAGGTGGTAGCTATGTTGCGCGAGCAAGGTATCGATAAGAACAGCCTTAGCCGTGAAGAGTTTTTGAAATACGCTTGGGAATGGAAAGAAAAATATGGCGGTATCATTCTGCAGCAATTGAAGAAGTTGGGTTGCGCTCTCGATTGGAATCGTACAGCCTTCACGATGGATGAGGATTATTACAATGCCGTCATCGATGTGTTTATCGACTTGCATAAGAAAGGGCATATCTACCGAGGTGTGAAGATGATTAATTGGGATCCTAAGGCAAAAACAGCATTGAGTGATGAAGAAGTAAACCATAAAGAAGTCAATAGTAAACTTGTGTATGTTCGTTATTTCTTTGAACCTTCTACTAATCCAGGTCAATCAACTTCCAACTACATCACTGTGGCTACCGTGCGCCCAGAAACTATATTGGGAGATGCTGCCATTTGTGTACACCCTGATGATGAGCGATATACACATCTAGTTGGTAAAACGTGTTTTGTGCCCTTGATCAATCGTGAGATTCCTATTATCGCCGACGACTATATCGATATTGAATTCGGAACAGGTTGTCTGAAAGTGACGCCTGCGCACGATATCAATGATTATAATCTCGGACTGAAACATAAATTGCCTGTCATCGATACCTTAAACGAAGACGGCACCATGAGCGAAGCGGCTCAATTATATATTGGCGAAGACCGTTTTGATGTTCGAAAAAAAATTATCGAAGACCTGCAAGCTGCTGGTCATATTGAAAAAATTGAAGAGTATAAAAACCAAGTTGGATTTAGCGAACGCACCGATGTTGTCATCGAACCACGATTAAGTATGCAATGGTGGTGCAATATGGAAAGTATGGCCAAGCCCGCGTTGGACGTGGTAATGAATGATGAAATTAAATTCTATCCGCCTAAGTTTAAGAATACCTACCGTCATTGGATGGAGAATATTAAGGATTGGTGTATCAGTCGTCAATTGCGTTGGGGACATCGCATACCGGCTTGGTATGATGCAGAAGGCAATGTTGTGATCGCCAAAACGTATGAAGAGGC
>CAIRSV010000085.1 GCA_903881265.1 uncultured Bacteroidota bacterium | reverse complement strand
TCAAAGCCCATTGGGTGCAGCACATTGTATCCTTTGAGTCGTTTATAGCGAGCGTAGATATCACTTGCGATATAACCGAGTGGGTGACCTACATGCAAACCTGCACCTGAAGGATATGGAAACATATCCAATACATAACATTTAGGTTTTGACGTATCGTTGCTGACTTTATAAGCCTGGGTTTCATTCCAGATTCGTTGCCATTTTTTCTCTATCTCTCTGAAGGTATACTGCATAGTGGATGTGCTATATTGTAAAGCACCCAAAGATAAAGGATATAGCGGAATCATAAAATCTGAATCAGCTAATTACACGTAGAGTTTAATTCTAGGGTCAACCAAACGATACAATAGGTCGACCAATATATTCATCAGGATGAATATCAGTGCTGTGAATAAGACAGCCCCCATCACCACGGGGAAGTCGAACTTGTTGAGAGCATCGACCGTGATTTTGCCGATGCCTTTCCATCCGAAAATATATTCAATGAAAAACGACCCAGCCAATAACTCTGCGAACCAACCTGAAATGGATGTGATCACTGGATTCAACGCATTGCGTAAGGCGTGCCGCCAAATAACCGACTTTTTACTAAGGCCCTTTGCATAGGCCGTGCGGATATAATCTTGCTTGAGCACATCCAACATGGCACTGCGTGTAATTTGAACGATGATGGCCAACGGTCGTATCGATAATGTAAGAACAGGTAATATCAAACTTTTTGCTACAAAATGACGGCCCGTAAACGGATCGTAATCCCACATCGGCGAAACGATACTTAAACCTGTATACTCTTTTAATACGAATCCGAAGATATAGGCCATCAAGATGCCTGCGAAAAATGAGGGCACAGAAATGCCGAGGATACTTGTAAATAGGACTGATGTGTCAAGCCACGTGTGTTGTTTTAATGCGGCTAATGTGCCTAATAAGATACCCAACAAAGAGGCTAGTAAGATAGAGAGTGTTGCCAAGAGCAAGGTGCCGGGAAAGGCTTCTAACAACATCGTGCTTACATCTTTTTTGGTTTGATACGAGCGACGCAGATACGGTGCCTTCCAAACGAACACCTTGTTATAACCTGCCGTGAATAAGCTTGTATATTGATATTTATCTTTTGCTTCTAGGGTGTTTTCGTGAAGGGCAAGCGGACTCAGGTCATTGACATACAACGCAAACTGCACCGGTAGCGATTTGTCGAGATAAAGTTCTTTACGGATATTGGCAATCGACTTGGCATCGCTTCGCTGCCCCATCGTTAGTCGGGCAGGATCGGCGGGCAATACCACAAAGAAAAGAACGAACACGATGCCTACCACACCGAGTAATACAACGAAACTATTGATTAATTTTTTTAACAGAAATGTAAACATCGTACGGTGCGAGTGAATGCCGTAAATCGACAATCAACTCTTTTTTTTCTAAAGATAATACAATGGAATAATCCGCTTCATTTTTTTTCGATGAAAATTCGCATTCAAGATTATCTTCTTTTATTCGATAAGTGAACCTCTTTTTACAGCAAATCGTTTATCTGTGGCAGTGGCAAAATCCAATATTGACGAATAAATAAAAGTTCGAATGCTTGCACGTAACGGATTGTTCTCTTATGCTGTGATGGCTCGCTTATTGTTGATTTATAAATTCATTTACATCAATATTAGCTTGCCTTAGAATTGCTCTTAGCGTGCCTTCGGGCATATCGCCTGTATGATTAGGAATGGTGGTGTGCTTATTCGTTGAAGGATTAAACCAAATTTCGTGACTGCCAGCTGTTTGACGGTAAAACTCAAATCCTAAAATTTTTCAGGATCCTTATTATATCTCTGTACTTAAAGCCGCTAAGTCGCCCCACTATATGCCAACTATTAAAGGGTAATCAAAACTGTCTGCAAATTGAACCAATTCCAACATTTTATCTTCCTGAGCTTCTAAAAGTTTTTTGGCAATGTCTTTAGCTATCTCGATAGTTTCAGCTATTGTTCGACCTTGAGCAATCAACCCTTGTACATTATCTGATGTAGCAAGATAAAATCCTTCAGGTAATTTTTCGATATGCAAGTTAACTATCTTCTCCATTGTATTGTTTTCACAAACGTAATCATTCCAATTGTAGATTGTACGTTCAATAATTACGTTATTGGTTACGAAATGAGTTTACTTTTACAGATGCCCTCAACGAGCGCGTGATTAAGGTTGCAGGCTGTCTGTTGCGCTAGCTGCAGCAGGAAACAGTGGGCCGACTTGATTCGCGCCATCAAGTTTCAATGTCGATAAGGTAGGATAATCGGCATAACTCCATTTGCCAAGTACAGTGCCTTGCTTGAGTAGCATCATGCCTGGGTTACTGCGCATGGCTGTTTTGCAAACGGTACCGTCTATGGTATAAAAGCGTATCGTGAGGTTATTTTTTTTATTAAAGGCATTGGTTGCTATATCATTCGAGGCACTTAAACCAATCAATTCAACATTAGCTTTCTTGCAATCGGCTTCAAGCTTCCTAAGCGCTTCCATATTAGCAGTATTGGCTTCGTCGGCATCTTTGACAATCAATACAAGCAAGTAGCCTTGATAGTCGAGTAGGTTTTTGGTAATGTCTTGTCCGTCATAGGTATTAATCACAAAATCTTTGATTGGCGGCTCGTGTTTGGCTTCCTTCACTAGTTCACTTTTGTTATCAACAAAAGCCCACGTGATTGTATCCTGCCAAGGGAAATTTGTTTGATCGAAATCTTTGGTTTCGCCCGTCTGCTTATTCTTATAGGTCAATAAACTTTTGTATTCGGCAGGCACATAATCGGGTCCTGGTGTCATCTCGTTATAGAGGTTATTTCCAACACGATAGGCAAGACAATCTTTAAACGGCAAGTGTTTCAGCACATACCATTGCATCATCAAGGTGAGCAGCAGGGTGGCCACCATTACGCCGGTGGCGATATTGTTTGAGAACGCTTGTTTGATTTGTTTTCTAAAGAATACAAGGATTGTAATAAGCACTAGCAAAATAAGATCTTTCATAAACGATTCGTTTGCTTGAAGCTTGATACAATCGCCAAAGCAACCACATTCCTTGACCTTGCCGCTAAACAAGGCATAGGCTGTGAGGAAGGTGAAGAAGATGGTAAGCAGAAGAATAAGATAGGAAAAGAGTTTGAATCGATAGCCAATAATCAGCGCGATACCAGCTACGATTTCAAAGGTGATCATTGCAATGGAGAAAAATAATTTAAAGCCGTCGAGCCACAACATCAGCGAAGGCATATAACCTTCCTTGCCCCAGATTTCGAAAAACTCACCCATTTTATAGGCTAGGCCCGATGGGTCGTTGGCTTTAATGAGGCCCGAGAAGATAAAGAGAATGCCGACAAACAGGCGGATAAACGTGAGTGTAAAATTCAGTGCTTTGTTTTGTTGTTGCATACGGAAAATTTTGTGAACAAATATAATCACTCAAACTGTAAATGACGCATTGTTCGCTGCATTAGAGTTTTGTTAATACATGGGGCCGACGAAAATGCGTTCAATTACTTTTTGTCTCAGCCTCGATCCGCGCACTTACGGCCTGAACGTATTAAAGAAACAGTGGTCCATGAAGATACATAACTCGACAAAAAAAGGAAATTACTTTTGAGGAATTTCGATGCGGTATGTTTCATTTTGTTTTATCTTCCAATTTTCTATGAAACGAATATTTTTGATAGTTGTCCTAGTTTTCAATGCGTTGTGTCATTCCTTTGCGCAGTATGCAGTTGGCCCTGATAGCGTTATTCATAAGGCCTTAGAGTGCTTTCAGCCAGATAGAAAATTACCTGTTTTTTATTATGATAAAGGTAAAAACACAAAGGCTGTTACCGATACTTTCTGGATTTGGAATACTACCAAAAACGATATTCCCGTGTATTTAAACCCCTATTATCACGAAAATTGGAATATGCCCAGCGTAGTAAAGGCCAATAGCAAGGCACCCTTAGTGTACTACAAGGTATATGAAAATTTTAAAGGATATTATGCACCTATTAATCAAGTAGCAAAAATAGAATATGGCAATGAAAAACTATATGTTACTTTATACACTCAACTCGTACATAAAAATGCTACTATGCAAAAAAAACAAGATGGTAGTTTGCAATTTATAATTCCGTTAGACAGTGTAAAACACAATTATGTATATACGTTTCCAAATGGTATGATGAAAGAAGCTGGCTGTAAACTAAATGCTGATAGCAGTAAAATAGGAGGAATAACCATAAAAGCAAAATACGGCGATGGCTATGATGTAGAATACCACGGCAAAAACTTCAGCTTTGAATTGATGAATGCAGCTATCAAAGATTGTAAGGTGTATTATCGCAATTTGTGGGATGCACAAGACTATCAAATTTTTGTCACAAGCAATAAATTTAATTACACCTTTCCTGATAATGCAAATGAAATTAAAATTGTAAAAGACAGTAGCCGTATTACATACCCTCTGGTAAATGGTGAAAATAATAGAACTGTTTCATTGTATTTGCTGCAGCCTAACGAGCCTTTTGTAATGGTGAATAATATAAAGCGACCTGTGGATTACACACACCATCAATATGCTGTATTTTACAATCCAATGCCTAATCAACAACATAACATAAGATCCGTCAGCGATTATCGCAACGATTACCCCGATTTAAAAATCTATAATTACCATCAAAAAACAGTTTTTGATTTAGGAAATGTAAGTGAAAACAGCAGAGTAACCATCTTGCGAGAGTTGCAACGAGATAGCCTAGTACGATGTATTATTAAGCTAATTGCGAAAACAGATGGAGTGCATAATTTTCACATTTTTGATAATTCGATATACTGTATTTTGCCAACAACGGTGAAGCAAGAAAACTTAATTGAAAAAGCAAAACAATTTGGTTTTGACTATTTGACTACAGAAGCTGTAAGCAGTTTTACACATTTTTTTAAATATGAAAATAAATTGTGGGACGAACAAGCGATGCAGCAATTCAATGCATTTTACCAAAGCTATCCTTTTTATGATTTTAAAATTAACTTTTATGTAATGGCAGAACCTGACACTAAAAGTATAGAGAAATAATGATCATAGTAGGTATTGTGTTTCCAATAAGTGCGAATTGACCTATACAATACACGCTGTTAGAAATGTTCGCATAGCGGCCTGTCGAACGACAGATAAATTTGGTTCTCCGAACCTATAGTGAATATAAAAAAGAGTTATCAATACCTCATCTCCCCGCAGTGTCCGACATACGCATTCCAATTCCGATATTGATTCATTTGCCGAGACGATGCAGGGAATTAAAGAAATGGTGGAGCTGTAAACTTACATTTTCTGATCTAATGTTTTTTTTCGTTCTTTGCAACCTGCATGAAAGGAATCATTATAGCGATCGATGGGTTTTCGTCAACAGGTAAAAGTACCTTAGCTAAGCAATTGGCGTATAAGCTCAATTATACATATGTCGACAGCGGCGCAATGTATCGCGCAATCACCTTGTATTTTCTGGATCATCATATTGAGCTTTCAGATAATGTACAAATTGTCAAAGCGCTCGAACAGATCGTGTTGACATTTATTGATAATAAAATTAGTCTGAATGGTGAACCTGTCGATGAGCAGATACGATCAATGGCTATTGCCAATCTGGTGAGCGAAGTGGCCGCGTTGAAAGAAGTGCGAAAATTTGCTGTGGCCCAACAACAAGCTCTCGGAGAAGAAAAAGCGATTCGGCGCACCCCAGGATAGGGAAAAGCGATAATCGTTTCGCCCTTTCACCGTCCGGAAATGCAACTCGGCCGACAGCCTTGGCGTAATCTTGTTGCCACCGAACAGTTGGTCATCGGCGCCGCCGCTTTCCGCAATAAAATTGCCGAGATCATGGGTTCCAAGCATATAACTGAGAAGCGAGAAGAACTTAATAAAGTTCGACTTTCCTGAACCATTGGCACCAATGACCACGTTCAAATCGCCTAGAGCGTCGAGCCTCATATCTGAAACGGCCCTGTTTCTCATGGGGCGAGACAGACCGCGAGGCGCGCTTCGCGGCGCGATGCGGCGCATCGGGCAAGAAGCGGAACGTAGC
>CAIRSV010000084.1 GCA_903881265.1 uncultured Bacteroidota bacterium | reverse complement strand
TCGAGGGCAAAGATGAAAAAGATGATGCGTTGTTCGACAAGATTGTGAAGACCAAAGAAACCGTATCCAATTGTATTGAACATTATAAGTTTAGGGAAGGTCTTTTTACTGTCATTGATTTAGCAAGAGAAGGCAATAAATATCTTCAAGATAAAGAGCCATGGAAAAAAGGTGATGATCAAATATCGATTGATAATAGCCTGCATATGTGTATGCAATTATGTGCTAATTTGGCCATCTTTATAAATCCATTTCTTCCATTTACCGCGGCTAAGATGTGTCGTATGATGAAGGTGGTGGATCGAATGCTTGATTGGGAAAACAGTGGTAGTTTGAAATTATTGCAAAAAGGTTATCCAATGAATGCACCTGAATTATTATTCAAGAAAATCGAAGATGAACAGATTGTATTTCAATCTGAGAAACTAAAAAACGGCCTTATTCTTTCAGCACAAGAAACAGCAGCTGGCAAGCCTAACGAAGAGACATCATCTGTTTCAACGAGTTTAAAAGAGATTATTCAGTTCGAAGATTTTGATAAAATTGATCTACGCGTTGGAAAAATACTTGCCGCTGAAAAGGTTGAGAAGGCAGACAAACTTTTAAAACTAACTATTGATCTAGGTTTTGAGCAACGCACTGTTGTCAGCGGTATTGCATTGCATTATACACCTGAAGAGATCATCGGAATGCAAGTGACATTGGTAGCTAATTTGGCGCCACGTAAGATGCGCGGCATTGAGAGTAATGGCATGATACTGATGGCAGAGAATGCCGAAGGCAAACTGATCTTCATCAATCCGCATGGCGAAGCGATGAACGGAATTGCCGTGAAATAAGGGGGCAAATTGAAACCACTTGCAAGTACGAGTTTAAGAATGTAAATTTGGTAAGCTTTATCTGCTTATAAAATAAAATAGGTAGATGAAGCAATACTCAACTTCACTACGTTCATTCACGCATCTTTCGATGCACTTATTTTATTTAGTATGAAAAAACTTTTCCTTGTACAGCTATTTCTCGTTGTTTGTTCTTTTGCGAATGCGCAATGTATCTTATTGCCAAATGCCACACCGGGTATTACCTTGGTGCATCAGAATACGAATTGCTCAAATAATAGTGGTGTCGCGTTTAATCCCAATCAGAATCTATATTATGGTGTACGAGCAGGAAACACCACCTTTCCGCTAGAAACATGGAGTGCAACATCGGTGCCATTAAATCAAACTACAGCAGGCTTCGATTGGAGAGGTATGTGGTGGAATCCTACTACAAATCAATTAGAAGGAAATGGATATAGTACCTCAGGTATTTGGAAAGCCGATTTAAATGCGAGTGGATATGCCCTTGCAACAGGCACAACAATCTTTACAGGTATGAATCAACCTGATGCGCAAAGTTGTGGCGATCTTGATTGGCAGGCGTATGAAATCCTCTATTATTTTAATGGAACCATCTATCGATATTCACGCACTACAAATGCCTTGTTGGGCTCATACCCTATCACAGGCACACCGGTGGCTCTTTCAAATTTAAATTCTACAACGCTGATGTATACTGGTTGCACAGGTAAGGAAATAGCCTTATTAGATTATATCAATAAGTGTGTGTATGTCTACAATAAAGCCAATGGTGCGTATGCCGGAACTAGTCAATTGCCAGCATCAGCGATCACAACAGGATCTTTTCGAACGTCTTGGGCAAATTGTCATATATGGCTTTTTAACCTAGCTGATTATACGTGGTATAGTTATAAAATATTCGATGTTTGTTCGGCTTGTGCGCCCGTTTATACGATACAAAATCATACGCTTTGTGCTGGTGATAGTTTGTTGTTTGCCGGAGTGTGGCATCACATCAGCGGCACATACAATGATACGCTTACCGCGACCAATGGGTGCGATAGTATTATTTCAAGTGTACTCACAATATTACCTCCTGCTGCTATAACGCAGCAGCATTCACGTTGTTTTGGTGATAGTATTTTTGCCGGAGGTTCTTGGCAACATAGCAGTGGTACGTACCACGATACACTCACTGCTGCTTCGGGTTGTGATAGTGTGGTAACACATATTGTCAATATCGCTGCATTAGCCACTACCAATACAACGGTTGCTATTTGCGAAGGTGATAGTTTATTTATTGGTGGTGGATGGCGTCATCTTTCAGGTGTATATGTTGATACTCTTAGCACGGTGACAGGTTGTGATAGTTTTATATTCACTACGTTGATTGTACATCCTGTGTTTATCAAAACAACCGCACGATCCATCTGTCAAGGAGATAGTCTTTTTGCAGGCGGTCGTTGGCAATATAGTTCGGGTGTTTATACGGATACGCTTCAAACAATATGGAGCTGTGATAGTATTATTCGTACTGTGCTTTCGATTAATCCGACACCCTATGTTTATCTTGGGAAAGATACTGTCTTATGTCAAGGTGATTTATTAGTCTTAAATGCCACTGCTAGCAATGTCACTTATCTATGGTCAGACAATACAACAAATGCTACACTCACGGTTACGCAAGGCGGCAGTTATTGGGTTGATGTGGCAATCAATAGTTGTCACTACTCAGATACAATCAATGTGGTGGTCAATCAACGACCTGTAGTTGATATTGGCCCAGACCAAAGTTTATGTGCCGATAGGACGGTTGTTTTAAATGCCACTACATCGAATGCAAACTATCGTTGGCAAGACAATTCGTCTAAGGCAACATATACTGTCACCTATGATGGCCTTTATTGGGTGAGTGTAACAGTTAATAATTGCGCTGCAAGTGATACCGTAAAAATAGATTTTGCCAATCCTGATTGCGGATGCCCTGTGTTTATTCCGAATGCCTTCTCTCCAAATAATGATGGAAAGAATGATGAAATTGGCTTAGTCAATACGTTTGGTGTCGACCTCACCGATTTTAAAATCTATAATCGTTGGGGACAGGAAGTATTTAAATCGCAAGGATTATTCGACAATTGGAATGGTAATTTCAAAGGAGGGCTTTCAGAAGTTGGTACCTATTATTATGTCGCTCGATATCATTGTCGTTATAACAACAAAGACTATGTATTAAAAGGGGATATAACCCTACTTCGTTAATCGCCCTGCTATCTGCAATTACCTCATTCACTGTGTCTCGTTAAGCTTCATCTCAATACGACGTTTCGTACCTTACCTATTTTCGCACATCGCCTATCTTTTCTAGCTTGCTTGCATTGATTATGTAAATACGATTGGTTTCTTTTTCTTTGTCGCAAAATAGCACAATGAGCAAGTCTACCCTACACACTAACATGCGTATCTATCACCGTTACCTCGGTTTCTTTTTGGCAGGTATTATGGCTGTGTACGCCCTTAGTGGTGTCTTGCTTATTTTCAGGGATACTAATTTTCTGAAACAAAACATACGTGTAGAAGATCAATTAAAACCAGGCTTGACAGTTGAAAAACTGGGCAAAGAAATTCGTATGCGTGATATAAAAATTGAGTCTGTTAATGGCGATATTCAAACCTTTAAAAATGGCACGTATAATATCGTAACGGGCGATGTCAGTTATACAAAGAAATCATTACCCAAGATAGTGGAGAAACTTACGCATTTGCATAAAGCAGGTACCAAGGATTCGTTATTTGTGTTGAATGTCTTCTTCGGTTTTTCGCTGCTATTCTTTGTTCTGTCTTCCTTTTGGATGTTTATGCCTGAAACATCTATCTTTAAAAAGGGATTGTATTTTACATTAGCCGGTGTTGTATTGGTGATCGTGATGTTGCTTTTTTAAGGTTGAATAGACAACGATGCGTCCTTTCGTATGTTAGTTTCTATGTCATGATTATTTATAGCACATACATAAGAAGTATGTCACACTATGTAAATGCCGTGCTTACAAGGTTACCGATTGTTAGTTTAAATTTACTAAGAATTTTGTTTTACTAACTTTGTGCGTATATTTGTCCATCTCAACTCACAATTTAAAAACTAATCACATGACAAACAACATCGTAGAAATCGATTTGGACAAAATGGATGCCGAGATTGTATCCCTACAGCAGCAGATTGACTTGCTGATGAACACTAAGCGCTATGCAATGAGCATGGGCATGAAACAAAAATCTACATCTGCTAGCGCTCCAGTTGTCGCTAGAAAGTCAGCAGGTAGAAAGCCAGGTAAAAAGAATGCTACAAAAAAGGCGACTGTAGTGGCTAAAGCGGCTCCTAAAAAAGCTGGCAGACCAGGACGTCAACCAAAAGTAAAAGGCACATTAGGTGTTACCGAATTCATCTTAGCCTTCTTGAAAGGAAACGGGCATTCTGATGCAAACACCATCATTAAAGCATTTGCCACCTACGCTAAGAAAACAGAAAAGCAAGTAACAGGTAATGTATCGAATGCATTATCTCGCTTGAAAACAGCAAAGAAAGCAAATAACAAGCCGAAGGCTGATGGCAAGAAAAAAGGAACTGAATGGTTTATTGCTTAAGTAAGTAATTGAAATTCAAACGTAATTAAAAGGCTGGTATCTTACCGGCCTTTTTCATTTGGTGGATGCGACAAGATTCAAAGAAGTACCACTCGCCTTGTATACTACATACGCAGTCCACATCATTTACAGACTGCGATCGATTTCAATATCATATTGTTCTAAGAGGCCTGCGCTTGCCGATAATGAAAACTTCGCTTTTTTAATCCTGTTTGACGCGGGATGTATCGAATAATGAAAGGAGCTACGCAAATCAGCTTTTTCAAGATTGGTTCGTTCAAAGTGTGCATGAAGGAAATCGCAGGCATCTAAAACACTGCCACTTAAATCGCAGGATGTAAAATCGGCTTCATGAAACTGCGAATTCGACCATTTCGATTTTTTAAGGATTGTTTCATAAAAAGAACAATGATTAAGATTGCACTGATCTACTGTAAACGACAGTCCAAATTGACTACATCGATCAAATTGCAGTCCTAGCATTTTACATTCCTTGAATACAACATCTCTGAAGGCGGTGCGATTAAGCTTGGTCATACTTAAGTTACAACCTACAAACTCACAATCCGCAAATTTGCAATCTGATACATCGATGGCTGAAAAGTTGCATTGAATAAAACGGCAATTTTCATAATCGCCTATGACGAATGCTTGTTGCGTAAAATCAATGGTATCGAAGGTTAGATCTTCGTGGTAGTTGTCTTGCATCTAAGGGCGTATTCTAGTCTGTATTCAATACGAAGGCATTGAGTTGAATGCCATCGTGCGCAAATTTAGCCTTTTCTTCATTATTTCCTCAACGCGTCTCTTCACTGAACTTATCATCGATGTTCTATGCGCCTATCGGACGCTGCGACGAATTGAATTTTCAATAATTGAAGCAAATGCTGAAAACTTGGCGTTCACTGCGTTTGCGGTATAAATACATGCTCTACTTACTTTTTTTAATCGCAAGGGAATACAATGGTGTTAGCACTCGTTTTGTCATAAGATAAATAAATTTGTAGGATTATGACATGTACCTATATTTGTACAAAATAAAGTACGTTATATGTTAACCACCACAATCAGTGATTTCAGAAAAGACATTAAAAAATATATCAATTTTGTGTCTGAAGACTTTGAAACCTTAATAATAAATAGGGGGAAAGATCAAGGAGTAGTTATTATATCGTTGGATGAGTATAATTCGATGCTTGCTACTAGTCATGAGCTATCTTCAAAAAAAAATCAAAAACGATTAGATTCTGCCATTCATAAATTGAAAAAGGAAAAAGGATTTCAAAAGAAACTTATCGAACTATGATATTGGTATTTGTGGAAGAATCTTGGGAAGATTATTTATACTGGCAAGCAACAGATAAACAACTATTGGCAAGAATAAACCAATTAATTAAAGATATTTCACGTGACCCTTTTAAAGGAATTGGCATACCTGAACCATTGCGATATAAATATAAAGGTTTTTGGTCAAGACGAATTGATAATGAACACAGGTTAATTTATAAAATTGAAGGCAATCAACTACTTATTGCTAAGTGCAGATTTCATTATGATTAAAAACGGATGCGCATAGTATACAAGCATAAGCGAGGATTGTAAAATTTTGGATTCAGCAATAATCCTATCTTAATCCATAAAACCTTATTCAGACACTTTTATTTTACCACTTTGCGCCTAGCATAATAGATCTCTGTATTTTCTTCATTTTTCTTCTCATCTTGAAAAACCAGTATGCAACGTTCCTTATCAATATCTCGAACGTATAATGTAAATGATTTTTCACCTTCGATTTCTGCAAACGAGTATACACCAACATTGTAATGATTTAGATATCTGCAGGTCGAACACGAATAGTACTTCATCCCATTGTAGCGCTGTGTATTTGTTACTTCAATATAGCTCCCCTCAACGTGCTCCTTATTTAAGTAATAGGTGTATTTGCAATATAGCAAGCCACCCACATAATACTTCTCAATGTGTTTTTGAGCAAACGAGATACTGACCGTAAGAAGCAGTATGGTAGTCAACATTATTTTTTTCATTGTTTGTCTAGTTTATAGATAATGTGTTGGGTATAAAGGCCTATGTTCTTGATGGGATAAAGGTAGTGCGAATTAGGATGAAATTTAAAACTTAGTTCCGATGTGGTAGTAAAATAAGGGGGAATTGCCCTGTGATTAGATTGATTTGTATTTTTTATTTGTTAATCGTTTAAAATTAAGGCTATTTTCTCCAAAGTTGATAAGCAAACCAATCTCTAAATTATATGCTTCCAAAGAATTAATGGCTTGCGCTAAATGAACATCTTCCAATTTGGTCATTGCTTTCAACTCCACTGAAATAATTCCTTCCACTAAAAAATCAACTCGCCTTGCGCCAATCTGCTCTTCTGTATAAAAAATAGGCATTTCAAATTCTCTACTAAATTAAATTCTTGACAAATTCATTTCAATGGCTAATGCTCTTTGATAAATAACCTCTTGAAATCCATTACCCAATGTTTTATGAACAGTCATAGCACATCCAATAATTTTGGAAGTTAATTCTGAATATTTATACGTTTCCTTAATCATAGCAAACTGTCTGAACTGTGATTGATTTGATTTTTGTGATTTGGATGATTTTTGTATTTTCCTTGAAACCAACGTTAATTTTATTTTCACAGCAATCATTTAATCACAAAAAACACTGTTCAGACACCTTCATTAACTTGGCACGTCGGTGTATATTGAATGTGCTTGTAAATTATTTATATTTTACATACTAGATGTGGCACAAGTCGCGGACATTGCGCCAGCCGCCGTGGTTAAAAGATATCGATTGTACCGCGAAGATCTTGTTGACCACTATGTATTCAAACACTACCTTTGCACGCACTATGATTCAACTCGAAGAAACACATATCAGGGAACTTATCTATCACCCATTTAAGATGGATGGCGAAGAAACCAATTTGAACGACAGTATTTATACCTATCAGGATCCTGGTGAATTGGAAACCCTCAAGAAGATT
>CAIRSV010000083.1 GCA_903881265.1 uncultured Bacteroidota bacterium | reverse complement strand
AAGAGTTCTTTGACAGCATTGAGGTCGGCGCCCTTATTTAATAAATGAGTGGCAAACGTATGTCGGAGTACGTGAGGACTGCGTTTTTCAAGGCTCGTGGTCAGGGCTAAATATTTATTGACCACAAGGTAAACATACTTCTGATATACCGGTTTGCCTGAAGGCAAGACTAGAAGAGCGCTATGGTCGACATCGCTGAGTTGACTTCGTTGATGCACATAATCGGCAATTAATTGAACAAGTTCGGCTGCAATCGGAATAATCCGTTCTTTATTTCCTTTGCCAAGTACTTTGATATGTTGCTGATTCACTTGCACTGATGTTACTGTCAGTCCGAGAAGTTCTGCACGTCGTATTCCTGTTTGATACAAGAGTTCAAGAATGAGTCGCTCTGTTTTTCCGGTGAAGTTGTCAGGAAATGCGACTTGCGTCAAGAGGATATCCATATTGCCTTCGTTCACAAAAACCGGTAGTCGTTTGGTATTTTTAGGCGAGATAATCTTTGACATCGGTGAGACGTCAATGAGTTGTCTCTTAAGCAGGTATTTGAAAAATGATTTTAACGTTGAAATTTTCCGGTTAATGGATTTTGATTCCATCCCACTATCCTTTAAGGATGCGAGCCAACTGCGGATTTGAAGGTGATTAAGTGTGTCAATCGTATGCCCTTCATAGTTCAGGTCTATATATAAAAAAAACTGCTCAAGATCACCTAAGTAAGCTTGAACAGTATGTAACGAATATCTTTTTTCGTGCTGTACATAGCCTATAAAATCTGAAACATGTTGCATCATGCCGTTTACAGGTAAATGTACAACAATGTTATCGTGCAGGTTCTCTCAAACCGGCAACAATTTCTTGTTTGTACACGGCCTTCTTAATTTCAGTACGGCGTACGATAGATGGTTTGGTGAAGGATTGACGGCTTCGTAATTGTTTCAAAGTTTGAGATTTTTCAAACTTCTTCTTATACTTTTTTAGCGCCTTGTCAATGTTTTCGCAATCTTTTGAATCAATAATTAACATATATACTTTTCTGATTTTGGACTGCGAAAGTACTATTAATTGTTATATAATCAAATTTATTTTCCAAGAGAATATTATTGAATAAACATCGTTATTTTTGTCACACATGAAAGTCAGACTTATTTTTCTATCCCTTTTATTTTTCGTCAGTTGTAAACCGTATCAGGATCCTCAACCTTTTACAGACCCTCGAATCGTTAACAAATACTGCAATATTCCGTCGGCCATCAACTATAATTGGAATTTTCCGGGTATAGCAGAAGATTCGGTGTGTGTATTTCCTGCTCAAATTTATAATGGCACCTATTTTTATCGTGATTCAATCTTTAACAACGCAGGTTTATTACTTGATCAGGATTCTTTTTTGCTGACCTTTACGCAATTAGATACCACCCATTTGAATATCACAGGCTTCTGTGCCGGCAACACAATCAGCGCCACGGCTTCTCGTTATTTTAAGTTTAATATCGATACGGTTGTGGGTTATGGGCAATTGCTTTGTCAGCCAACTGATACGATCTATGGCCGTGGCAGCAAGCTTGATTTATACGATACGCTTCACATCAAAATGTCGTATGAAGTAGCCACAGATACAGGTATTATTTATCATGCAGGAACTGCAACAAAACAATAATTAAGGATGTTTACGGGAATTATCGAATTAGTAGGCAGGCTGCATGCTGTTGAGGAGAAGAACGGCAATCTGTACCTTCAGATTGAAAGTGCAATCGGCCACGAGTTGTCAATAGATCAATCAGTATCACATAATGGGATATGCCTAACCGTGGTTGCTGTTGATGGAAACATACATACGATTTGCGCCGTTCCTGAAACGATTTCAAAAACAACCATCGGAGATTGGCTTGTTGATGATGAGGTGAACCTTGAGCGTTGCACCCAGGTTGGTGAGCGTTTAGACGGTCATATCGTTCAGGGGCATGTCGATACAAGGGCCACCTGTATCAGGCGAGTCAATAATGTGTCTAATTGGAATTATACCTTCAGTATTAATGTAGAATTTTCGCACCTCATTGTTGAGAAAGGCTCTGTCGCAATCAACGGAGTTAGCCTGACATGCTTCAACCTAACTGAAACGAGTTTTGAAGTGGCCATTATCCCTTACACTTACGAGCACACTAATTTTAAAAATCTTGTGGATTATTCCCTCGTGAATATTGAATTTGACATCATTGGAAAATATGTCGCTAGAATGATGAATGCAGGATAAATACGACATATAAAAAAAGTGCGGAAGAGGAGATTCGAACTCCCACGCCCTTTCGAGCGCTACCACCTCAAGGTAGTGCGTCTGCCATTTCGCCACCTCCGCAGTTGAAAATAATTTCGGTGCGAATTTACACTTTTAAACCAACTGGCTGAATAAAATGATATATTTATTTTAGCTCAACGTGAAAGGAACGACAGACTAGCACTAGTATACATTGTAATTTATTTCTTCAACATAATCCGGAAGGTGGTGCCTTTGCCCAAGTCTGAACGTTTGACAAAGATATCGCCATGATGATACTCGTGTATGATGCGTTTTGACAATGAAAGGCCTAATCCCCAGCCCCGAAGCTTCGTTGAAAAGCCAGGTTT